>CAXTTU010000099.1:0-10242 GCA_964247225.1 uncultured Sphingomonas sp.
ACCCTGTACGGTCGTTCCTCGTTCACGGGCGCGATCAACATCGTCTCCAACGACCCGGCCAAGGAGTTCTCCGGCTACATCGACGGCGGCTATGGCGGCAGCTCGGTTCATGGCGAAAATCTGTGGCACATCCGCGGCGCGGTCTCGGTGCCGCTGACCGATACGCTGTCGGTCCGGTTCTTCGGCCTGCGCGAGAAGCGCGACGGGTTCACCTATGACTCGGTGACCGGCAACCGCGGCGGCGGCTATGACCGCACCGCGGGTCGCTTCAGGATCCTGTGGCAGCCGAGCAGCGTGTTCACCGCGCGGCTGACCGGCACGATCCTGCGCGACAACCTCACGCTCGACCTCACGCATACCGGGCGCAACCCGGCGCCGCTGGGCAACCTCAACCTGTTCCAGACCACGGCCATGCCGCCTCTCGTGCCGGCGTCCACCGCGGCGGCGTTGCGCAACGCGCTGGTGTTCGGGCCGACTGTCTGGGACGCGATCTATCCCCAGCCGCAATCGACCAAGACGCGCGGCGAGCAGCTGACGCTTGACGTCCGCGTCCAGACGCCAATCGGCGAGTTCGCGTCCTTGACCGATTTCCAGCACAGCAATCAGGATATCAAGACCTCGCTCGACCTCACGCGGCTGAACTACGCGCGCGGCGACACCTTGTTCGACGAGCGGCGCGGGTCGCAGGAGCTGCGCCTGTCGAACAAGACCAACGGGTTCACCTATCTCCTCGGCCTCTATTATCTCCATAGCGAGGCCAGGACGGGCGGCGGCGAGACGTACGACGTCAACCATCCTTTCGCGAGCTTCAGCTCCGGCGCGCAACTATATGATCTCGCCAAGTACAACGCGATCTTCCAGCCCAGCTACGTCAAGACGGACGCGTTCGCGGCGTTCGGGCAGGTGGGGTATGATTTCACCAACCGCCTGAACCTGACGCTCGGCATCCGTCAGAGCCGCGACGAGCTGTCGGGTCCCACCGGTACGTTGTTCCGGAACTACATCACCAGTAACATCGCGCCGGCGAGCCCGCTCGCCCCGGCCTACACCAACCGCCGCGGCGTTTTCGACGCGACGACCGGCAGCGCCAACCTCAGCTACAAGATCCAGCCGGACGTGATCGTGTACGGCAGCTATTCGCGCGGCAACTCGCCGGGTGGGCTCAACGTCGGCGCGGCGGCGCTGCGCAACTATGCGCCGCAGAATGTCGATGCGTTCGAGGCCGGGCTGAAGTCCCAGCTGCTGGGTCGCAAACTGCAGCTGAACATCGCGCTCTTCGACAACCAGTACAAGAACCTGCAGATCACACAGAATACGTTCATCAACGGCGCGCTCAATGCGGTCGTCACCAATGCGGGTAACGGCCGCGGGCGCGGTGTCGACCTCGACGCGACCGCGATCGTCTCGCGCAGTCTGCGGCTGGGTGTGCAATACACCTATGCCGATTCCAAGATCACGCGCTACATCCTGCCGCTGCCGCCCTCGCCGCAGGTCGACTTCACCGGCGTCCCGCTGGTCCGCTCGCCCAAGCACTCGGCGAACGGCTCGGCCACCTTCACCCACGACATCGGCCCGGGCAAGTTCGCCTTCACCGCCGAGGAAAGCTACACTTCCAGTTACACCAACGATTATCAGGGCGTTCCGGCGGGGACCGTCTATCCCGCGCCGCCGTTCATCGTGAACGGCACGACCACTTCGCAAGTGTTGGCGCTGTTCCGTACGCCGGGCTATGCGCTTACCAATCTGAACGCCAGCTACACGATCAAGAACATCGAGCTGAGCGGCTATGTGCGCAACCTGTTCAACCACCAATATGTCGCCGCCGTGCTGGGTTTCGACACGGTCACCTACCCGCAGGAACTGCCGGGCGAGCCGCGGACGTTCGAGGTTTCGCTGAAGTACAGCTTCTGAGGTGCTTGTGACTCCGCGCGATACTGGCCCATGCCGGTGTCGCGCGGATCGCGAAGGCGGGGGAAGGTAAAACGATGACCCGGCCCGTCTATTTCGTGGGGACGATTGGTCTCGACACCGCGCAGGACGTGTTCGAGGCTGTCGGCGGGTGCCTGGGCAATCACGTCCGCCAGATCCCCGATGGTGAGATCGCCGGGCGGCGGCAATGGGTGACGTACCAACTGCCCGTGCTGCGCTCCTACGGGTTCCTAAAGCCTCAGCCGCCCAACCGCTTCGTCCCGCTCGAATTGAACGGCGACGTCGACCCGGCGGACATCCGCTTCGCCGAACTCGGCTATGCCCGCGAGGCGCGCACCAGCTATCGCGACTTCCTCGCCGCGCGCGATGCCGGGCGGATCGCGCCGGGCGTCCGGTTTCAGGTCGGGATGCCGACGCCGTTCGCGGTGCTGCGCGCGTTCCTGACACCCCCGGCGGTCGCGGCCGTCGAGGAGGCCTATACGCAGGCGATGATCCGCGAAGTCGAGGCGATCGCGCGCTATATCCCGCGTGAGGACCTCGCCTTTCAATGGGATGTCGCGCCGGAGATGATGGCGTGGGACGCGCGCGACAATGCCGACGGGCTGCTCGGCGAGGACGGGCGGGCGGGCATCCTCGCGCGCCTGACCCGGCTGTCGGATGCGGTGCCCGTGGACGTCGGCCACGGCTATCATTTCTGCTATGGCGATTTCGACGCCAGCCAGATCGAGAAGCCGCTCACCCCTGTGGCGATGATCGAGCTGTACCATGCGCTCGCGGAGCGGGTCGCGCGTCCGATTAACTGGGTGCACATGCCGGTGCCGGCCCATGCTGGTGAGGCGTTCTTTCGGGCGTTCGAAGGCCTGAGGCTGCGCCCGGAGACACAGCTTTACCTGGGGCTGGTCTACACGCCGGACGACGAGGAGGGTGCCCGGCACCGGATCGCGATGGCGGCGGCGAGCGTGCCGGACTTCGGCATCGCCACGCGTTGCGGCATCGCGCGCGGGCGCTCGACGGCGATGGTGGGGAAGTTGCTGGAGCTGCACGCCGCGCTGGCGTGACGGTCAGGTGGTCAGCCCGAGCAGCGCGTCGGCGTTGGCGTGCGCGATCTTGCGACGGTCGTCGAGCGAGACGGGCAGGGACGCAAGGAACTCGGCGGCGGTCCGGTTCGAGCTGAACGGATAATCGACCGAGAACAGCAGCCGGTCCGCGCCGAACGCGAGCAGCGCGGCAAGGAACGGCGGCAGCGTGAAGAACCCGCTGGTCGTGATCCACAGCTGGTCGTGCAGCGTCTCAGTCACCGAACGCGCGAGGTGGCGCGCGCCATACTCGGCGAACGTCTCGTCGATGCGCCCCATCATCGCGGGCAGACCCTCGCCCATATGGCCGACGATCAGCTTGAGCTTCGGATACCGATCGAGCGCCCCCGCCAGCACCAGCCGCAGGACATGGACCGCCGTCTCGGCATGCCAGCCGAACCCCGGCCCCGATAGCAGCAGTCCCGCCTCATCAGGAAGTCCACCAAAATAGGCCCGCCGGACCGGCTCGGGTGGCAGGCCCGGGTGGAGGTAGAGCGGCACGCCCAGCCGCTCCGCCCGCGCCAGGATCGGCGCGAACCGCGCGTCGTCGAGGAACAGCCCGTCGATCGTCCCGTTGATCATCGCGCCCTTGAGCCCGAGCGCGGTGACCGCGCGCTCCAGCTCGTCCGCCGCGGCTTCGGGCGCGGACATCGGCAGGTGCGCGAAGCCTGAGAAGCGGGCCGGGTGTTGGTCGGCGATCCGCTTCAGCCGGTTATTATAGTCGCGCGCGAAGCGCGGCCCCTCGGCGGTGTCGAGCAGATCGGCTCCCGGACCGCCCGCCGACAGGACCTGCACGTCGATGCCGGCGCGGTCCATGTCCGCGAGCCGCTCCGCCCCCGCTTCGGCGAGTCCGGCAGCCGCCATCTGTGGAGGCAGCCGGTCCGGGCGGGGCCAGCCCCGCGCCGCCAGCGCGGCCGGATCGAGGCACGCCATCAGCTCGGGCATCACAACATGTTCTTCGAGAGCGACGACGCGCATCCGGGCCTCCCGTCGCTATCGCGTTGCCGTGGCGGGTGACGCGACCGGCCGCGGCGTCACCCTCGCCAGCCACAGCAGCCCGAGCGCGAGCAGCGGCGACAGCGAGAACAGCAGCAGTCCCGCATGGTAGGAGCCGGTCCGGTCGAAGATCGCCGCCATCGCCACCGGCCCGACAATCGCCCCGATCAGCGTCACCGCAAAGCAGGTTCCGTAGATGCGCGCGTAAGCGACGCGCCCGAACCGGCGCGCGACGACATAGCCCAAGAGGTCGATCTCCGCCCCCTGCACCGCGCCGAGCAACAAGCTCGCCAACGCGGCCCAGCGCAGGCCGTCGAGCAACAGCCAGAACCCTGCCGCCTGGCCGAGGAAGAACAGTGCTGCGACGGCGCGCACGGGGAAGCGGTCGAGCAACACGCCGGTGAACAGCCGCCCGACCAACGACCCCGCCGCGCCGATCGCCACCACCGAGGCGAGCTGCGCCGGCGATGCCCCCCGGTCGGACAAGAGCGCGGGGAGATGGACGTTGACGCCGACGACGGCCAGGATGACGAGCGAGAACGACACCGCGTAGAGCCAGAAATCGCTGGTCGCGAGCGCTTCGCGGAGCGAACTGCCCTCGCGGTCGACGCGCCCGGTCGTCTCGCGGCGTTCCGCCTCGGGCACCGGCCCGGCATTGTCACGGACGAGCGCGAGGACGTTGACGAGGCCGATCACGAGCGCGGACAGGCCGACGGTAAGGAACGCGGCTCGCCAGCCGTGCCGCTCGATCGTCCGGGTGATCAGAAACGAGAAGCCGCCGATTCCGACCGCGAGCCCCGTTGAAGCAATCGCGAGCGCGAGGCCCAGCCTCCGGTCGAACCAGCGCTGCGCGAGGCTCATGAACGCGGGATAGCTTGCCAGATTGCCCGCCATCACCGCCAGCCCGGTGACCACGACGAACGCGGCGTAGCTGTGGGCGGAGGACAATGCCGCATAGGCACCGCACCCCAGCACCGTGCCGATCGCGATCATCGGGCGAGCGCCGTAGCGATCGACCAGATAGCCCGCGATCGGCAACGAGATCGCGCCGAACAGCGACATGGTCGATGTCACGGAGGAGAACACCGTCCGCGACCAGCCGAACTCGGCCGTCATCGATTTCAGGAACAGCCCCATCGGCACGAGCAGGATGGCGGGCATCGCCACGCCCATGCCGATGAAGCACCCCAGCAACACGAACCAGCGCCGCGCTCCCCCGGTGCGGGGAGCGGGACGCTGGCGATCTGCTGCCTCCATCAGCCCGGGATTACGGGCACGAGGATGTGACTGTCATATTGCCCGCCGGTGTGGATGATGTGCTTGCCCGCGTTGCGCGTGACGGGGTGGAGCGCGATGCCGACGCCGGGCGCGTCGGTGGGCGGGAAGGGGTCCTTGCCCATCACCACCACCCGCATCTGCTCGCCCGCGTGGAACAGCGTGGAAGAGGGCCAGATCTCGATCTCGACCGGCACGATCTCGCCGGGCTTGAGCAGTTGTTCGCGCTGGTGCGGGTGGTATGGCTGGTACGGCGTGCTCCGCGCCTCGTCGAGCTCACGGTGCGACACGCGCAGCCAGCCATGCGCGGCATGGCCGAAACGGAAGCGGGTGATGTAGTAGAAGTTGACGAGCTCGCCCGCCGCGTCGAACTTCTGGACGGCGGCGAACAGGTCCATGTCGTCCGCGCCCTCCGCCTCGACCCACAGCTTGAGCTTGAAATAGCCCGTCAGCTCGGTGTCTTCACTGAAGGTATGCGAGAACACCGCCTTGGGCTCGCCCGCGGTCGCGTCATAGGCGATGCTCGACTCTTCTGCGACCGGCGCGGGGCTGAGCGAGGCGGTCGACGCGTCGAGGTAGAACGGCGTGTATTGCGTGCGGGCGAGCGGCCACTCGGCTTCCGCGCGCTCCTCGCCGACGTCGATGCCTTCGCGCACCTCCAGCCGGACCTTGGGCCAGCTGTCGACCTCATTCTCCACCCCCTTCAGGAAGCGGTCAAAGAACGCGATCTGTCGGCGGACGCTCTCGGGCCAGTACATCCGCGCCCACTTATTGCGCCCGTGCACCTCCAGCCATTTCTGCTCGCTGCCGAGCCGCATGAAGGCGGACAGCGAGCCGCGGGTGTGGACCGCATGATCGCTCCATGACGCGACCACATAGGTCGGCACGTCGATGTCCTCGACCGCGGGCACCTTCGTTTGCCAATATTCGTCGAAGAACGGGTGGATGCGCATTGCGGTGGTCCAGTTCTCCGCGCGGTTATGCGTGGCGCGCACCTGCATGTTCCAGAAGTCGACGAACCCCGGATTGGGGATACCGCCGTGAAAGCCGATCTCGCGGTACAGGTCGCTCATCCCGTCATAGGGGAGCAGCGCCGCGAGGTGCGGCGGGCGGGTCGCGCCCGCGAACCATTGCACGATGCCGAAATAGGACGCGCCGCCCATCCCGACCTTGCCGTTGGACCATGGCTGCTCGGCGATCCATTCGATCGTGTCGTGGATGTCGAGCCCCTCCTGCGGGGTCCAGGCGCTGGCGTCGCCTTCCGACGAATTGATCCCGCGCGGGTCGGGGACGACGAGCGCATAGCCTGCCGGGCACCAGGTCAGCGGGTCGGGCGCCTCGATCGGCGCGTAATCGGACACGCCCGCATTCTGGGTGAAGAGGTCGAGGACGGGCCGGGGCCAGCGGTAATGCTTGCCATACCCGCTCCACAGGATGATTGCGGGGAGCGGCCCCTCGACCCCGGCGGGGCGGTAGATGTCGACATAGATCCTGACGCCGTCGCGCAAGGGAACCGCCACGTCATAGTCGATGGTGAGGCCATCGACGGTGACCTGACGCGGGTTGAAGCCCGGATAGCCGCGCTCCTCCAGCGGACGCCCGGGCTCCATCACCGCTTCGTCGATGCCGTTCACGAACGTCTTCAACACTTGTATTCTCCCGTCAACGGCACCCGAACCCGCGCCCTCAATGAACGTGATTGTCGCTCAATGCAGCCTGTTTCGCCGCGGGCGAGAACCGGTCCAGCGTGGTGATACCCGCGAAATTGTGCGGCTGCATCCCTGCCATCAGCCGCCCGTAATTTTCTGCCAGCGCCTCGAGGTTGAGCGCGCCGTGGAGGGTGATAACACGCGCGTCGCGCCATGCCCGCTGGATCGGCTCGCTTTCCATGATCGCGGTCGAGCCCGAGTTGCGCTGCAAGAGCTCGATCGCCTCCGCGCACCATTTGGCGGCATAGGCGGTCTCGACCAGCACGCGCGCGCTGAACTTCTGCATATAGTCCGGATTGGCGGGGGTGCCCGCGGCGGCGAGCGCGCCGAGCCGGTCGGTCTCCTCCGCATTGGCGCGCGCGATCAGCCTCGCCGCCTGGATCTTGGAATGAACCTCGGCGAGCATCAAGTGCGTGAGCGGCGCTTCCAGCTGGTTCTTGTAGGTGGTGCCGCGGATCGGACGCCCCTCCGACCGATCGAGGAACCGCTCCAGCGCGCCTTCCGCGATGCCGACCGCCATCCCGCTCATCAGGCTGAACGCCCATCCGAGCGTCGGCACTTTCCACAGCGGGCCGGCGAGGCCGCTGTCGAGCTTGCGTCCGGTGACGTCGCGAAAGTCGATCCCGCGATGCTCGGGCACGAACAGCTCGTCTTCGGTCAGCATCAGCGAAACGCTGCCCGTCGCCTTCATCCCGGCGACCTTCCAGTCGTCAAGGAACCGCAGCTGGTCGCGCGGAACCTGGACGCCGATCAGATACTTCTGGCCGTCCTCCTCGAGGATACAGCCGAGATTGGTATAGGGGGCCCAGAGCGCGTCGCTGCCGAAGGTCCAAGGGCCCCCCGAGATGATCCAGCCGCCCTCGACCCGCGTCGCGCGGCCCTTGGAGGCGGGGAAGTGGCTGGAGCCCGCGACCCGCGGCCCGACCCATTTGTCCGCATAGACCTCCTTCACCACGACCGGACCCATGCCGGCGGGAATCCAGTTGGTCGACGCCGCGACCCAGGTGGTCCAGCCGCACGAGCCGTCCCACTTCGCGACTTCGGTGATGACCTCGAGCTGCTGGCGGACGGAGAGCTCGTCGCCGCCATACTCGGCCGGGCTGGCGATGTTGAACGCGCCCGCGGCGTCGAGGTCGGCGATGGTCGCGTCCGAATGCCGGCCCGCGCGCTCGTTCGCCAGCGCGCGCTCGCGCAGGGTGGGGCCGATCGCGCGGATGTTGTCGACCACCGTCGTCATCCGGTCGGACGTGTCCTTGGCCATGGTCATCGTCGTCATCTCATGATGCTCCTTGTTCGGTGTGTGTCGGGCCGTCGTCGGTCGGGCTCAGCGCGCCGGGACGATCGGCAGCTGGATGAAGCTGGGATGGTCGGGTCCGGTGTAGACCGTGTTGGTCGCGCCCTCGTGGTAGCTGGCGTCATAGGCGCGCACGGGCAGTCCGGCGGGGCTATAGGGCTGGATGTCGACGCGGAGCCGATGCCCGCGGCGGATCAGCGCGCTGCTCGGGTTGAGCCCGAGCTCGACCGCGACGATCTCGCCGTCCGTCAGCGGCGCGCTGTCCGCTTCCAGATGCGTGTGGACCGGCCAATAGTCGGTCGACCGCGCCTCATCGAGCTTGCGGCGCGATACCTTGAGCAGCCCGTGCCCGACCGGGTGCGGGTGCACGGGGTCGATCGGGTGGACCATCGTCTCATAGCGGATTTCGCGATCCTGCTCGTCGATGACGCGCAGCGACACGAACACGTCCATGTCGGCGCTGGTCGACGAAACCCACAGCCCCGCCTTCATGTAGCCGGCGAGGATCATGTCCTCGGGCATCGGGTCGCTGATGAACGAGACGCCCGTCAACCAGCGCGGGGTCCCGCCGATGGGACCCGTCGGCGCGATCGACGGCGTGCCGAGGTCGAGATGCGCGTCGTAGCTCGCGCTGTTCTCGGTCGTTGGGACGCTCTCGCCCATCCGCATCAGGTCGTCGCGGTGCTTGTCGCCCTTCCAGTCCGACGGCGTCGCGTCGAGATACCAGCGGCGGTACTCAGTCCCCGGCAATGGCCAGGCGCTGTCTTCGAGCAGCAGATGCGCGCCGTCGCCCGTCCGCACCTGCACCCGGACCGGCGCGTCGTCGGGCACGCCGTTGTCGATGCCCTTCAGCCAATGGTCGAACCAGCGCATGTGGTCGGCGGTGGTCGCGGGCGCGTAGGAGTCCGGGAACCACGCATCGACAAAGTCGAACCGGCGCGCGGCGGCGCCGGTCGAGCGGACGAACGTCTCGCTGCTGCCGAGCTGATGGATGATCGCGCCCGTCTGCGGGCCGACGATCCACACCGGCGCGGTCGCCTTCTCGATCTCCGGGATCATGAAAATCGAACCGCGAGGGCCGTAGGCGGCGGGGTCGTTGAACGGCGTCGCGAGCACGCGCGCCATCCAGTCGGTCTCGCGCCGCTCGCCGCACCAGTTGCCCCCCGACCACGCCTTGTGCCACCAGTTCCAGAAGCCGACCCCGAAGATGCCGCCGCCGTACAGCGCCTCGTTATAGATGTCGGCGTCGGTGCCCTGCGCGACCATCGCCTTCAGGTGCGGCGGCTGCAGACTGGCGACGTTGTGTTGCGTCATCGCCAGGTACGACATGCCCCACAGGCCGACATTGCCGTTCGACCAGGGTTGCGTCCCCGCCCATTCGATCGCGTCGTAATAGTCCTCCGCCTCGCCGACGCTGAACGGCGCTTGCAGCCCGGGGCTGTTGCACACGCCGCGCGCGTCGACGCGGATGCAGACATAGCCGTTGGGGACCCAAACCGAGGAGTCGACCGTTTCGTGGTTCTCGTACTGGAGCCCGTCCGGGTTGCCGGAGAAGAAACGGTCTTCCAGCCGCTCCTTCTCCAGCGCCTCCTCCGCGCTGCAGATGCATTCGTGGTAGAAGGCCTTGCCGTAGAAACCCTTGGCCATGACGACCGGATATTCGCCATCCTCCGCCGGGCGGAACACATCGGCGAGGACGTACGAGCCGTCGCGCAGCGGCACCTCCACGTCCGTCATCTTGACGATGCCGCGGATGTTGCGCCGAAGCTCGTTGCGCGCCGACGCGGAGTCGCGAAGCTTGCGGGGCGTGTTGGTGGTGAATACGCCCGGGGTAGCGTTGAGCTTTTCTAAAAGCGCCAGGACCGCCGGGTTGCGATCGAAAGTGGCACCGCCCGGCGCGGCCTCCATCGCATCCGCGGCCACCAGCCCGTCCGCCGCGGGCAGCGCGAAGGGGAGCGCGGTC
>CAXTTU010000100.1:0-10206 GCA_964247225.1 uncultured Sphingomonas sp.
CCCGAACCGTGCTTAGGCGAGCGGCTGGACTTTGCGTTGTCCGAGCTAAAGGCGCTGCTTATGCAATAACGACGAGCGCACCATCGACCGTTCCAACAACCCGGTTAGATGTGAGCCCGCAGTCCGGTCGGAGCCAAACCGTGATCCCGGCCTGGTTTTCCTCGCCAGCGGCCCCGTTCACCTCCCCGATGGAACAGGGCTGACCTGGTTGAAAATTCCCATGCCGCAAGCGCCGACGTTTGGGGCCCCGTCGGTCCGCTCTAGCCACGCTCACGTCGCCTGGAACGACGACAGGTGCGCTGCAACCGACTTCCCGCCATGTTGCTCGATGAACCGAGCGATGACCCTCGCCTCGTGCTTGCTGAGGCCGGCGATCTTGACCCGGTCGAGAGCCGCGAGGAGGGTTGGTCGACCGGCATCGCGCGCCATCTGCTCGGCCGCTTTGGCCCGCTCGTCGAGAGCGGCAAGCTCCGCACGAAGCTCCTGCCGGCGTGCATCGATCGCTACCAGATCATCGAGCTTCTGCGGTCGCGCCATCCTTCAAAACTCCAGGCTGAAGACTATGTTGTGATCCTGCCGATGCCGCTTTCGGAATGGATAAAGGGTTCAGCAGTGGGGCCAGTTGCCGTCCCCGCCAGCTTTGCCGCGGATAACCGGCTTCGGGGTTGAGATCGCACACTCATCCTGCAGCTTCCACTCCGCGTTTGGAGTGAATTGGCTCCAAGGGGATAATTGTTCGAGCCGGGGTGGGTTATTATTGGGGATGGCAGGATATGCCATCTGGCACCAATGTAGACATTGGTTCGACGGCGCCGCTGCACGGGGCTTTGAGAATGATTGTGTCGGCGCGGGTATCGGAAGAGCTGGCCGCCGAGATCGACCGGGTCGCGGCTTCGCGAGGCCAGTCGCGCGCGGCGTGGATTGCGAGCGTCGTTGCACGAGCTGTGCTGGTGCCGGAGAACGACTATCTTCCGACCCCGGCAACGAGGGGAGGGGGACACCCCGACGATCAGGTGCGGGTCACCGTTCGCCTGCAGCGAAGCGAAATCGAGGCGATCGACCGCGTCGGCGCCCCGATGAACCTTTCCCGGAACGAGTGGATCAAGCGGGCGCTGCGGTGGCAGCTATGGGACAAGGCCGCCCGGCTTCGCCTCGCCCCGGCAACGGCTGCCGAACTCGGCAAGTTGCGCAAGCAGGTCCTCGCGATCGGCCGCAACATAAACCAGGCGGTGCACGCCATGAACGCTGCGAACCAGCCGGGAAGCGCTCTCGAGATCGCCCGGATCGCCGAACCCTTCATCGAAACCTGCGCGGACCTGCGGGCGCTGCTGATCTCCACAAGGCGGTCCCTTGCGAGCCATATCGGGGGCGAGGTCGGTTACTGGACCGGAGCCTATGCCGAGGCACAGCGGTGAGCTTCCACCTGTCATCCGGCACGCTTGACTCGATGGCGGGCATCTTCTCGCCGGCCAAAAAATATCAGCCGGGAAGCGGAGGAGGGAAGGGCAGGGCACCCAAAGGCGGCGCCGCCATGTTGGGTGTGGCCGTGGCATCCATCTTTCCCAAGGCGAACAGCAACCGTGGGGCATACCGGCTCCCAGCCCAGACGAAGCAGGCGTTCGGGGGCGGCAACCAGGCAGCGTCAAGCGGGCGTGCGATCGCCATCATGGAGCGGACGGCGCGGCGCGTACCGGAGGTCATGGCGGCGGGCACGTCCTTGCCAACTTCGCCTATATCAGCCGGCTCGGCCAAGGCCCGGACAAGGAAGTGGGTCTCCACACCAGTGACGAAGAGGTAATTCACGACGGCCGCGAGATGCAGAAGCTCGCGCACGAATGGCACGAATACGAGATGGGCGATGACGCTCGCCGCAAGGGCGCGACGTCGCTGTCGATGATCCTCTCGATGCCTGCGGGCACCGATCCGGAGAGAATGCAGGCTGCGGCGCTGGAGTTCGCCCGCGACGAGTTCGCGAACCGGTGCTGGGTCGCCGCGCTCCACGTCGACCGCGATCACCCTCACATTCACCTCACGATCGCGCGTCGTGACCACGACGGCCGACGCTTTCATCCAAACCGGGAGGATCTCTTCCGCTACCGGCAGCGGTTCGCGGAGAAGCTCCGCGACTTGGGCATCGAGGCGAACGCCACGCCGGCGAAGGCGAGGGGTATCGAGCCAAAACACGAGCACATCGCAGCGCAAAAGGTCCGGGAGAAGGGCCTCGTTCCTCGTCTGGACAAAACGCGCGCGGCGCGGGCTGGTCGTTACCGAACAGCCGGCGAGCCCGACCCGGTCGACGCCGTTCTTGCCAGGCAGCGGGCCGTCGTTCGCGCGGCATACGAGGGGTCGATCGCGGAGCTTTCCGCGTCACCATCGCTCATCAACAAGACGGTCGCGCAAAGCCTGCAACGGTTCATAGACGCGATGCCCGAGCCTGAGCCAAACTCGATCCGGGCGGCTCGCACCATCGACGTCGAACGGAGAGTGGAAGGGCGAGCCTTTGCGTCCAGGCGCAGGGCCGATGCCCTCGCCGGACCCGACGCGCTCGCTGCGGCCATCGCCAAGCTGAGGGACGCCACCGATCGGAGCAAGGCGAGCTACGAGGCTTCCGAAGGGCGGGGAGGGCGCCCGGATAATGGTGACCGGGCACGCCAAGCGGACATGCTCGATCGATCGAAAACCGTATTGGGCGAACCCGACGGCCAGATTACGGCCGATCCCGGCGACAAGGTCGCGGCGGTTCTCCATCAGGTCCGAGAACGTGATCGCATGCATCGTGATCGCGACCGTGACCGGTCGCCCGATCGGGACGGCTCTCGCCGATGACGACGGATGACATTTCCGCTGGCCTGGCGACCATCGCCGACGCGCTGGCGTACATGCAGGAGCAGCTGGATCAACTCACGCGCAACAACAGCCGTATCGAGATGGCCCAACGCGAGGTCCTGCGCCGCCTCGATACGATCGCCGTCGGCCAGGTGGCGATCGCGCAGGTCGCCGCCTACGCGCATGCCGCTTCGATCGGAAACGGTGAAGCGCTGCCGACTGATGTGGCGGACGACCCGCTCTTGGAGCGGTTCCTACTCACCCAGCCGGCAGATCGAACTTCGACAGCGAGGGCGCTGGTCGACTGGCGCCGAACGGCAAGCAGCATCGGCTCGGCCGAGCTCGCCAGCCTTCTGGCTCGCCAATACAAGCCGTCGCCCACCGATACCGCCGACACGCGCCTTCTCCGTTACCAACTCGCGGCGATCGCGCGCGAGGAGCTGCGGGGGAGGGGGGCCAGCCCTCCGGCACCGCCACTGTCCACCTTGGCGCGGGACCGTTCGCCGGAAGCGGCACGGGCGCGTTCGGCCGAACTTGCCCAGCTATGGCGAGCCGGCGAGAGCGCTGCGCTGTATGGCGAGCCGGAGCTTGCCGGCGCCCTCGATATATTCGCGGCGGCGGAACGCCTGGGGCACGGCGTTCGCGACGAACACCTGTCGGCCGAGCTTGCTGGTCTGCATCGTGCGTTGGGCGATCGAGTAGCCGCTGGAGAGAGGCCAATCCCGGTTGGGAAGCAAGTGGAAGATCAAAGGGAGGCGTCGGTCGAGATCGCGCCCGGTACGCCGCGCTGAAGAGCGGCGATCTTCTATCGGATCAGACCTGGTGGAAAAGCGGAACGACCGCTTTGGGGCGAAAGATGCCAGGCGCGACTGCCTGTTCAGCCACGCTTCCCGCCTCTGTTTTTCGGCGCACCGACCATACGAGCGCATCTTAGCTCGCTTGAGCGTGGTTGAACGATCAGAGCGGCCGCAAATTGTCTGCCGCCGGATGTCGTTTTCCGCTTCGGGAAGGTCGTCCGCCATGCAGTGCCGGAGGTAGAGTTGGACCGCCGAGCGGGGCCACAAACGAACGCCGGCGAGAACGCTCGCGTCGACTAGCGCATAGCTCTGGCCGACGGCAACAATCGGCCAGAACGGGCACCCTCCCTACTCATCGGCAACCCTCGGAACGAACTGGGAACGCGCGTTTGACCTTCTACAACGGTGGCTGTATGGGGTTAACCCCAGGAGGAGTTGGGATCGACCCCGTGCAGTATACGCAGGCGCAGGTACGGGAGACGGTCGGACTGTCTTTGGAAACCTACCGCCATTGGAAACGTGTTCTGCCGCCCCTCGCGGTGAAAGGCGGACGTGCGGTGTGCTTTTCGATCGGTGACCTAATGGCGGCGAGCATCGTGCATCGCCTCACCGAGACCGCCGGCGTCCGGGTCGGGCACTTGAGCGATGTCTCGGCGGCGATCTTCGAGATCTGCAATACCTCGCCGTGGGCCGCCTTGGTGAGCACGACGCTGCGGATCGACCTTGAGCAGCGCACCTGTTCGATCGAGCGGACGCCTAAGTTGCATCAGGACGCGAACCTGCTCCTGTCGTGCCGGCTGGACCCCATCCTCGCTCAGCTCCGGGATGCCCTTCTTCGCGGGCAGGCGGATCAGAGCCAGGCGGAATTGCTCCTTCCGCCGGTTCGCGTGGCCACCGCCCGTCGTCAAAAACGCGCATGACTGCGGCGACCCATCATGCGCTCCCGGCCGAGTGGAAGGACAGGCTTGGCCTAACCTATCGCCGCTCGCCGGAGCTCTACGAATCCGCTGAGAGCGCGGTCGGCGTGGCGCATGCACCCGCGATCCGGTCAGCGATCGAGGACATGGGGTTGTCCGCCGTCTTCTGCGTGCAGGGCGTGCCCACGGTCGGCATTCTGGTGGCCGACACCTATGATCGCGCGGCCGTCGTCGATCTGCACGCGGAGCTCTGGAACCAGGGTTTAACGAGCCTGCTGCTGGTCATCGCCGAAGACACGATCAGGGCCTTCTCGCTGGCGCGCACGCCGCTCGAGGAACCCGGGGACGCGTTCGAGACGCGCTGCCTTATCGACGCCCTCGACCTTACCGCCGAGGTGCTGCGCGTCCGCGGCCTGATCGACGGCGCAGAATCGGGCCGCCTCTGGCGCGACTACGCGTCCTACTTTCCGCCCAAGGAGCGGATCGATCAGGTCCTCCTCGATAACCTGAAGATCTCTCACCAGCTTCTGCAAGCAGACGGCCTGAGCTCGGACGCCGCGCAAGCGCTCCTAATCCAGGCGATGTTCATCGCCTACCTTGAAGACCGAGAGATCGCGACGCCCGCCTATTTCGAGGCGGTCTCGGCGAAGCGGATTCGAAGTTTCACCGAGCTTCTCGCCACCGGTGACGTCGAACTGCTCCGCAGCCTGTTCCGGACGCTTCGCGAGGATTTCAACGGCGATCTGTTCGTCGCCCCGTGCTCATTTGAACCGCAGGCTGAGCCACCGGAGATCGGGCTGCAGCACCTTTGTGTCCTCGCGCGCTTCCGCTCAGGCCGGGAGGAAATGGCGCGCGGTGGCCAGCTGCGCTTCTGGGGCTACGACTTCCGCTTCATCCCAATCGAGCTGGTCAGCGCGGTTTATGACCGGTTCCTCGGCGAGCGCGAGGAGGAACGCCGAGCTAAGGGCGCATTCTACACGCCCATGTTCCTGGCGGACACCATCGTGTCACAAGCTTGGGAAGCGCTCCCGGACCGCGTTCGGTCTGGCGGACGCTTCCTCGACCCGGCGTGCGGCTCGGGCGTGTTCCTCGTTCGTGCGTTCCAGCGCGTCTGTGAGCACTGGCGCAGCAAGCACCGCAGCCGCGCCATTCCGTGGAAAACGCTTCTGACGCTGCTAAGGCAGATGCACGGTTGGGACGTGAACGGCAGCGCGGTCCGCGTGGCCGTTTTCTCTCTCTACGTCGCGTTGCTGGAGGAGGTGTCGCCGCGCGACATCCGCGCGCTCATCAGCCGCGGCAAGATCCTTCCCGAGCTCTGGGGCAAGACGCTCGCCTGCCGCGATTTTTTCTCGGTCGCTCCCGACGAGAACCGCTTCGACGTCATTATCGGCAATCCGCCCTGGACCAGCCGACGCGGCGCGGCGCGCTCCTCCGTCAGGTGGAGCAAGGAGACCGGCAACCCAATGCCGGGCGGCGAGGATGCCTGGGCGTTCAGCTGGAAGGCTCTGGCGCATGTGGCCGAAGGCGGGATTGTCGCCTTCCTGCTACCTGCAATGGGCTTCTTGCATAATCATGCACGCAAGACCGTCGCTGCGCGTGACGCGTTTTTCCGCCGCTGCCGCGTGCGGCGTGTCATTAACTTCGCGGACCTTCGGTTCCAGCTGTTCGAGAAGGCGCACCGCCCGGCTGCCCTGATCCTCTACGGTGCTGGCCAGACAGAGGCCTTTCCCTATCGTTTCGACTACTGGGCACCGAAGGCAGACCTCAATCTCCGGGTGAAGCGTGTCATCACCTTGGGCACCGCCGACAAGCTTACGCTGAGCGTCGCGGCCGTCCTCGAAAACCCGCTTGTCTTTAAGCAGCGCCTGTGGATGCGCGAGCCAGACGCCAAGCTGTTCGCGTACCTTGCTCGGCTTCCGAAGCTCGGCGACTTCATCCAAGATTATGGCGGCGTGCGCCGGCGGCGTGAGGACGCGGCCGGCCGATGGATCATCGGGCAAGGCTATCAGCCGTTCAACGCTCCCGAAGACGACCAGCTCGAAACGACCGACGACGCGGAGAGCGCCGGCTACGACGGCCCGACCTTGAGCGAGTATGTGGGCCGTCTTCCGGACCTGCCGATCGGCGCGTTTTCGCGCCTGGCGCAAGGAGCCGAAGGGCTCTCACCGGCTGCGTCTTCTGAGGTTCGACGGCGCGGCTTTGAACTCGGGTTTGAGGGCACGCGCGTGCTCGTGCCGAGAGGGGTCGAGACGGCGCAGAGTCGCCTTCGCGCAGCCTATTGCGACCAGCCGCTCACATTTCAGCACATCATCCAGGCGATCACCGTCCCGGCCGGGGAGGAAAGGCACGCGAAGCTCCTGACGGCAATCCTAAACAGCCGGATCGCGGTTTGGTACGCCTTTCACGGCACGGCCTCGTTCGGTTCGGATCGGCCCGAAGTGGCTCAAGCCGACCTGCTACGCCTTCCATTCCCGTCTCCGGCCGATGTTCCGGGCGAGGCTTCCGCGCGCGAGGCCGCCGATAAGCTGACTGCTATAGTCGCCGAGGTAATTGCGCGCTCGAAGCGGCCTTTCGAGTTGACTCAGGACCAGCGCCACCTTCTGCCCATCATCGACAAGCTTTCGTACGCTTACTTCGACCTGTCCGACGACGAGGTTGCGCTGATCGAGGATGCCGTCGAGTTTATCATTCCGGCGCTCCAGCCGCACGAAGGGCACTTCCCGGCGCTGTGGGGCGCCCCCGACCGCCCGCAGCGCGCGACGTACGCCCGGACGCTCGCCGCAAGTTTAGCCGGATGGTTCCGAGGTCGAGGTGGCATTGGAACCCGCCTCATGGCGTGCAGCCCCGATCTCTCAGTGCTACGGCTCCAGCTCGGTAGCGACAGCGCTTATGAGGAGGACGACAACGGTGAGCTGACCACCGTTCTCGGCAAGCTGCACGAGCACATCAATCAACCGATCGACGGCAACTTCCAGGTCATGCCTGATCTTCGCGTGTTCGCGGGCGAAAGCCTCTACCTTATTAAGCCCATGCAGGTCCGGTACTGGCTGCGGTCGACGGCCTTGGCCGACGCCGACGAGATTGCTCTCGAGCTTCAGCAACTCACGGAGCCGCCGCACCGTCGGAGCACTGGCTAATGCTGGTTGGCGACGCCGCCGCGTGGGCCACCCGCTTCATCACCTTCGACGAGCGCTTCTTGGAGCGCGTTGTTGAGGTCTGGCCCGCTTGCGTCGCCGCCTTGCCCGGGCAGCCAGAGGAGGACGCAATCACGATAAATCTGGTCCATCATCTAAGCAAAGACTCAGTCGTTAGGCGTCTTTGCCACTGGGTCGAGTATCAGTATGAACCATTCGGCCTCGCCCCCGACGGATCGCGGTACAGCAAGGGCAGGATAGACATGGCGGTCCTCTTTGATCGAGAGCGTGAGCGCTACCTTGCCTACGAGTGCAAGCGTCTGAACGTCGTCAACGCTAGCGGCCGGAGCTCGCTTGCAACCGCCTACGTCACGCAAGGCATGATGCGCTTCATCACGGAGCAGTATGCCGAAGATCTCCCACTCGGCTGTATGCTTGGGTACGTGATGGATGGCGATCTCGCGTTTGCGCAGAGCCGCGTACGGGCCGCGATAGGGGCGCACGCGCCGCTGATGCTACAGGTTGGACCCGACGACCTCGACCCGATCCTGACGGTGCCGCGGATAGCGTCGCTCCACACCCGAACCGGAGGAGCGCCGATCGAAGTCCGGCACGGCTTTCTCTCCTTCGCGTGACCACGCTATACCAAACCGGTGTCCAAAGATCTCGATGAGGAGCCGGCGGCGCTAACGGGGACCGCCGTTAACGCCGCCCGGCTCGTGTGTACATGCTGCCCGTCAGCGCGAGCGTGCGCAGCCCTCCCGTGAGGCATGGATCTCCGCGACAAGCACGTGTTTCCTGATCCTACGATTTGCGTCGAGCGACCTATGCGCGTTCGTACCAGTCCACCTCGGCTTCACGGTAGCACCCTCGTCCGTACCGCTCGAAGCCGAGCCTCGTCGCCAACCGGATTGACGGGGTATTGCTTGGGTCGATGATGCAGACGGAGCGCGTCCCGGTGCGGTGACGATCGAACCACCCAAGCATCGCTGTCATCGCCTCAAGCGCATATCCCTTGCCGTGCGAGCCACCCGCGAACAACCACGCCGCCTCCGGCGCGCCGTCGAAGTGCGGGCCGAGCCCCCGGCGGAAGTCGGCTAGCCCGACCTCACCGACGAACATTCCGCTTTGTCGCTCGAAGACCGCGAACATGCCGAATCCGAGCAGACTCCAGTGACCTGCATACCGAAGCAGGCGATGCCAGGCGTCCTCCCGCGTGGTGGGAAGGCCTCGAATAAACTGAAGCACCGCGGGGTCGCATGAAAGCTTGAAGACCGCCTCGACATCATCGACTGTATGAGGACGCAGGCTCAGCCGGTCGGTATCGATAATAGGTCTTTCCAAGTCGGTTCTCCTCGGGTCCAGCTTCCAGCTGCTCATCTTCGTCTTTGGACCCCGTACGCGAATGTTGCAGCCGAGACAGCTACGGCGGCAGTCAGCCAGGGCAGGATCCCGCCCCGCAACCGCAGCAGCGCGTCGGCGATCGACTGCTCCGCCCGGAACAGCCCCGCAAGGAACACGACTTCCCGACCGTGGGTCGTCCCGGCGATCACCTCGCCAGACGCGAGCTCACCAGTGAGCGCCGCCGCGACCAGCGGCTCGGCAACCTCGAGCAGTTCGGCACCGGACCGGATCAGGTCGCCCCGGGGCAGCCCGCAATGGCCGTCGTTCATCGCGGTGGTGAGCGCGTGCGCCACGCCAGCGCGCACGCGACGCGGATCGTCCTTGGCATAACCGATGCTGGACGCGATCGCGTCGGCCGTCTTGAACCCGATGCCGGCGATGTCGCGCGCGAGCTGGTACGGGTCCGCGCTGATGACCGCGATCGCGTCCTCGCCCTAGGTCTTGAAAATGCGCACTGCGCGTGCCGAGCTGACGCGGTGGCTGTACAGCCAGACGATGATCTCGCGGATCGCCCGCTGGTCGCGCCAGCCGCGGATGATCTTGGCCTCGATGTAGGCCTCGGCCAGCCTTTCCCGTGTTGCCGATAGCTGCGGTATCCGCCTGCGGGCTGCGGTTTATTCCAGTTCCAGGATGATCTGATCAACCGCTAGGCTGTCGCCGGGTTTGGCCTCGACCGCCTTGACCGTGCCTGATTTGGCGGCGCGGAGGATGTTCTCCATCTTCATCGCCTCGACCACCGCGAGCGGCTGGCCCGCCTCCACCTTGTCGCCCGCCCCCACGTCCAGGCGGACCAGCAGGCCCGGCATGGGGGCGAGCAGGAAACGGCTGAGGTCGGGCGGGACCTTGTTGATGAGGTGCTTGGCATAAAGCGCGACCCGCGCGGGCAGGACGCGCGCGAGGTGTGAGCGGCCGCGCGTGGTCAGGCGAAAGCCCGTGCGGGTGCGGGCGAGCTTGACCGCGAGCGGCTCGCCATCGGCTTCGGCCTCCACCATCCGGTCGCCCGGCGTGTATTCCATCGCCAGATCGAGCGGCTCGGCGTCGACCAGCACCGTGTCGCGGTCGAGCAGCACCTGATGCTCCGCCTCCCCGATCCTGACCGCCCACTCCGCCGGCGGCCGCAGCCGTTTG
>CAXTTU010000101.1:0-10034 GCA_964247225.1 uncultured Sphingomonas sp.
GTGCGGGAGCACGGGGTCGACCCTGCCAGCATCGCGGGCACGGGGCGCGGCGGTCGCCTCACCCGCGCGGACGTCGACCGCGCGGTGGCGGATCGCGCCGCTGCTCCCGCAACGCCGCCCGGCACGCCTCAAACCGCGCAGCCCGCTAGCGGCGTCCGCACGATCCCGCACGACCGGATGCGGCTCGCCATCGCACAGAACATGCTCAGTTCGGTCACGGTCGCGCCGCACGTCACCGCCGTGTTCGAATGCGACCTCAGCGCGATCACCGCCCACCGCCGCAAGCATAAAGCGGCGTTCGAGGGGCAGGGCGCGAAGCTCACCTTCACCGCCTATTTCGTCGCCGCGTCCGTCGAGGCGATGCGGGTCGCGCCCGCGATCAACAGCCGCTGGTTCGACGACCGGCTGGAGCTTTACACCGATGTAGGCGTCGGCATCGGCACCGCGCTGGGCGAGGACGGGCTGGTGGTCCCGGTCGTGCAGCACGCACAGACGCTGTCGCTGCTCGGCGTCGCCTCGGCGCTGACCGACCTGACGGGCAGGGCGCGTGCGAAGAAGCTGACCCCGGCCGACATGCGCGGCGGTACCTTCACCATCTCCAACCATGGCGTATCGGGCTCGCTGCTCGCGACGCCGATCATCATCAACCAGCCGCAGTCGGCGATCCTCGGCGTCGGCAAGCTGGAGAAGCGCGTCGTGGTGCGCGAGGTGGGCGGGATCGACACGATCCAGATCCGCCCGATGTGCTACGTCTCGCTGACGATCGACCACCGCGTTGTCGACGGGTACCAGACCAATGCGTGGCTGTCGCGTTTCGTCGAGGTGATCGAGGCGTGGCCGCTCGACGGCTGAGGCGCGCAACCGGGGTGGCGGCGCGGGGAGGGGCTTGATCGCCGCGCGTTTCCTCCCCTACGCGCACGCGAAAGGGGATCGGCGATGGCAACGGGTGGCGCGGCGTGGGGCCGTATCGCGGGCGTGGTGCTGGGCGCGCTCGCGCTGACCGCGTGCGCGGGGCAGGGGGAGCGGCCCAAGAGCGCCTCCGCCGGGCCGGGCATCGGCAAGGGCTATAATCACGACCCGTACCCCTCGACCTACAAGCCTTATCCGGGCGTGCCGACGCTGGTGCGCGGCGCGACCGTGTTCGACGGCGAAGGTGGGCGTGTGGACGGCGGCGACGTGCTGTTCGCCGACGGCAAGCTGGTCGCGGTCGGGCGCAACCTGGCCGCGCCCGCGGGCACCAGCGTGATCGACGGCACGGGCAAGTGGGTCACCCCCGGGGTGATCGACATTCACAGCCATCTCGGCGACTATCCCTCGCCCGCCGTCCGCGCGAACTCGGACGGGAACGAGGCGACCGACCCCGTCACCGCCGAGGTGTGGGCGGAGCACAGCGTCTGGCCGCAGGACCCGGGCTTCGGCCGCGCGCTGGCGAATGGCGGGGTGACGACGCTGGAGATCCTGCCCGGCTCTGCCAATCTGTTCGGCGGGCGGTCGGTGGTGCTCAAGAACGTCTATGCGCGCACCACGCAAGCGATGAAGTTCCCCGGTGCGCCCTATGGCCTCAAGATGGCGTGCGGCGAAAACCCCAAGCGCGTGTACGGCGCGCGCAATCGCGAGCCCTCCACGCGGATGGGCAACATCGCGGTCGACCGCGCGACCTGGGCCAAGGCGACCGAATACAAGCGCAAGTGGGACAAGTATGAGCGGGACGGCGGGACGCCGCCCGACCGCAACATCCAGATGGATACGCTGCGCGGTGTGCTCGCGGGCGAGATCCGCGTCCAGAACCATTGCTACCGCTCGGACGAGATGGCCAATGTCATGGATATGGCGAAGGAATTCGGCTATCACGTCGCCGCATTCCACCACGCGGTTGAGGCGTACAAGATCGCCGATCTGCTGAAAGCCAACAACGTCTGCGCCGCGGTGTGGGCCGACTGGTACGGCTTCAAGATGGAAAGCTATGACGGCATCGGCGAAAACCTCGCGCTGCTCCAGCAGGCGGGGGCGTGCGCGATGATTCATTCCGACGACGAGAACGGTATCCAGCGGTTGAACCAGGAGGTCGCCAAGGCGCTGTCCGCCGGGCGTCATGCCGGGATCGACATTCCCGACGCGGTTGCGTGGGAATGGCTGTCGTTCAACCCCGCCCGTGCGCTTGGCATCGCCGACCGGACGGGGAGCCTGAAACCCGGCAAGATGGCGGACGTGGTGCTGTGGAACGGCAACCCGTTCAGCGTCTATACCCGCCCGGACAAGGTGTGGGTCGATGGCGCTTTGCTCTACGACTCCGCCGACCCGAAACGCCGACCGGTGTCCGACTTCGAGCTGGGCCAGCCCGGATCGGGAGACGTGAAGTGAAGGCGGCGCTGCTCGCGCTCGCGGCGCTGATCGCCGCGCCCGCCTCTGCTCAGACGGGGTCCCCGCAAAGTACCACTTTGCGGGGTGGGGCTCAGACGGTGGCGATCGTCGGCGGTACGCTCGCGATCGGCGACGGATCGCAGCCGATCCCGGACGCCACCGTCGTGTTCCGTGACGGGCGTATCGTCGCGGCGGGGACCGGCATCGCGGTGCCGCCCGGCGCGACGGTGGTCGACGCGCACGGCAAATGGGTCGCGGCGGGGATGGTCGCGGGCTTCTCCAACCTCGGGCTGGTCGATGCGGAAGGAGTCGAGGAGAGCAACGACGCGAGCGCGAAAGGCTCGCCGTTCAACGCCGCGATCGACATCGCGCCCGCGATCAACCCCGACGCGGTGGCGATCGGCAATGAGCGGCTGGCGGGCATCACCCGCGCGCTGGTGTCGCCCACCACCGCGGGCTCGATCTTCGCAGGGCAAGGCGCGGTGATCGACCTCGGCGCAGGCGCCGACCCGGTAACGCGGGCGCGCGCGTTCCAATATGTCGAGCTCGGCGAAGAAGGCGGGCGCGAGGCGGGGGGCAGCCGACCCGCCGCCTATGCGATGCTCCACGACGCGCTGGCGGAGGCGGAGGACTTCCGCCGCAACCCCGCCGCGTTCGGCGGGCGCGACCGCGGGTCGCTGTTGAAGCGCGCGGATGCGGCGGCGCTGCTCGCCGTGCTTGATGGACGCGAACCGCTGCTCGTCCATGCCGAGCGCGCGAGCGACATCCGCGCGGTGCTGGCCTTGCCGCGCACCTACCCGAAGCTGCGGCTGGTGCTGGTCGGCGCGAGCGAGGGGTGGCTGGTTGCGCAGGAGATCGCCGCCAAGCGGGTGCCGGTCATCGCCGCCGCGCTCGCGGACCTGCCTGCGCGATTCGAATCGCTGGCCGCGACCGAGTCGAACGTCGGGGGGATGACCGCGGCGGGCGTCCCCGTCGCGCTCTCCACCGTTGGCGCGAACACCGCGCCGGGCGAGCATGTGCTCAAGCAATATGCGGGCAACTTGGTGGCGATCACCCGGGTGCCGGGCGCGACGGGGCTGAACTGGGGACAGGCGTTCGCGACGATCACGTCCATGCCGGCCCGCGCGCTGGGGATGGATGGCGAGATCGGCTCGCTCCGCCCCGGGCGGCGCGCGGATGTGGTGGTGTGGGACGGCGACCCGCTGGAGCTCTCCTCCGCGCCGGTCGCGATCTGGATCGACGGCCGCGCGCAGCCGACGCGCTCGCGGCAGAGCGAACTGCGCGACCGGTATCGCAGCCCAAGTGAGGGCGCGTTGCCCAAGGCGTATGAGCGGTGAGGACGGTCCCACCGCGCACGGGGGCGAAATGATTAAACCCCGGTTAGCGTCGGGCTCCCACCGCGCCCACGATGTTCAGCGTTCCGGTACCGCCAGGATCGGGAATGATCAGGTTGAACGAGCCTTCGAGTTCCTCGGCGGATGGGCCCGCAAGCTTCGCACGGAACTCGTTCCGGTTCGGGCCGAGATAAGCCATGATATTGTTGAGCGGCGTTGCGTAGGTGGTGGTCGAGGTGAGAGGGAATGACCCCAGATTGACCACACGCCCCGAACGATCGTCCGTGCCGGTGAGCACGATGCTGCCGCTATAGGTTCTGGCTGCGAAATCCATGGTGATGGCGACCGTGCCCGTCACATCGTAGACGCTGGCTTGAGCAACGGCGATCGCACGACCGATGACGATCCCGTTATATTGTCCGGTTCCGGTCATCGGAACCGCGCTTTGCTCGGCAGGAAAGCTATAGCCAAAAGCTCGAAAGTCGGTGATCGTCGCCCGGAGGTTCTGGTCTATGCTGGTCGCCTCTGCGGTTCCTATGCCGGCATAGTAGAGGGTGAGCTGACTCGTCGGCCCAGGATTAAGCCGCGTCAACGTATAGGTCGCGCCGCCACTGCTCGTCTGGTATGAGGTGAATGCGTTACCGAGAAGACTGTTGATCCGATTTGGTGACCCGAAGGCCGCCGGGTAGTAATTTGGGAACACATTGTACGGCGGTACTGTCGATCCGCTATACACATAGTGGAACGTTCCTGTCGGACCATCCGCGGAGAAATCGAAATCGTTTGTTGGTGTGAACGAGTACGGCGTGCTCGCAAGGTCATTATGGCCGTAAGCCGAGCGATTGTAATACAGAATGGATTCCAGGGTGTCGAATTGCTTCGCTCCCGAAAAGCTCAATAACGTGGGTCCGGTCGGCGTGGGGGTCGGGATCGGAGACGGCGTAGGGCTTGGTGTGGGCGTCGGCGTTGCGGCGACCGCTCCGCCAGTCCCGACCGAGGAACTCCCGCCGTCGCCGCAACCGGCGAGCAGGATCACCGGTGCGAGACACGCAACGATCTGACGCTTCGACACAGCTCTACCCCACTCGCCCGCTTTCGTTACTGGGTCACCATGCAACGGCCCACCCATTTCGGACAAGCAGGAAGTGCCCGCCCCACGCTCATCCGCGCTCGGTGGGCCTTTTCGGTCGATCATCGCGCGGTCGACATCGAATAGGGCCGCTCGCCCGGTGCGGTCGCCCATGTCTTGTTGGGGGCCGCGGCCATCACGAAGCGAAGCTCACCGCCCGCGACGATCTCGTCGTGTCGAATGTAGCTGCGCGGGAGCGGGCGACCGTTAAGTAGGACTTGCCCAACATAGGAATGGTCGGGCCTCAGCCCCTGCGCAACGACGGTGAACCGCTTGCCGTTCGGCAGGTGCATCACCGCGCGATCCACGAACGGCCGCCCGATCGCATATTCGAGGCTGCCGGGCGTCACCGGGTAGAAGCCGAGCGCGGTGAAGACGAGCCAGGCGGACATCTGGCCGAGATCGTCATTGCCTGCCAGCCCGTCGGGCGTCGGCTTGTATTGCGTATCGACGATCTGCTTCAGCCGTCCTTGCGTCCGCCATGGCGCGCCTGCGTAGTCGTACAGATAGGCGACATGGTGGCTCGGCTCGTTGCCGTGGATATATTGGCCGATCAACCCGGCGATGTCCTCCGCATGGCTGTGGTCGATCTTCGAGGTGTCGAAGTCGAACATCGCATCGAGCTTCGCGACCGTCTTCGCGTCGCCGCCAAGCGCCCGGACCAGCGCCGCCTCGTCCTGCGGCATGAACCAGCTATACTGCCAGGCGCTGCCTTCGGTATAGTCGCCGCTGCCTTCCTCGATCCGGGACGGGTCGAAGGGCGTGCGGAACGCGCCGGTGGACAGCCGTCCGCGAACCCAGCCGCCGTGCTCGTCGAAGACGTTGCGCCAATTGCCCGCACGTTTCTCGAACGTGGTGGCGATGTCGGCGCGCCCCATCGCGCGTGCCATGCGGGCGATCGTCCAGTCGTCATACGCGTACTCGACCGTCTTGGAGGCAGCCTCCGGCTCGCGGTCGCTCGGCACATAGCCGAGCCTCATATAATCGCCGAGATCGCCATAGGGCGCGTAGGTGGCGCTCGCGACCATTGCCCTGAGCGCAGCGTCGACGTCGAAGCCGTGGATGCCCTTGAGGTACGCGTCGGCGATGACGGGGACGGCATGGTAGCCGATCATCGTCCACGTCTCGCGCCCCTGGAACTGCCAGATGGGGAGGATGCCGAACGGGCTTTCCTGCTGACTGGCGACGAGCGAGTTGACGACGTCGCTGGTGGTGCGTTCAGGCTGGATCAGCGTCAGCAGCGGGTGCTCGGCGCGGAACGTGTCCCAGAGCGAAAAGGTCGAGCGGAAGGTGAAGCCCTCCGCCCTATGCACCTCGTTGTCCGGCCCGCGATAGCGCCCGTCCGCGTCGCTCGCCACCGACGGGGCGAGGAGCGCGTGGTAGAGTGCGGTTCGGACGCTGGTGCGCATGGGCGCGGGTGCGTCGATCTCAAGCGCGCCGAGCGCCTGCGCCCACGCCGCTTTTGTACGCGCGCGCACCGCGTCGAACCCGCCCGGCTCGCTCGCGAGGTTGGCGAGCGCGCCCGCCTCGTCGACCGAGGAGATGGCGATCTTCGCTTCGATAGCGTCATGAACCTTGCCGAAGTCGAACCGCGCCACCAGCGCGCGCCCGCTGCGCTCCGCCACCGCGTCGGTGCCGCGCCCGGGGCCCTGAAAGCCCTTGTAAGCGATGTCCGTCTCCGTGCTGACGAACGCGTGATCGGTGAGCGGGGCCGAGAAGCGCATCGCGAAGCAGAGGATTCGATCTGGTGCCCATCCCCGTGTCTGGCGGCAACCGGTGACCGTGCCGTCGGGGCGGAGCCGGACGGACGACCAGAGCGTCTTGCCGGGATAATTATAGAGCGAGGATCGCAGGTCGAGGACGAGGTGGACCTGCGTCGACGGCGTGTTCGACTGAAACTTCAGGACGCCCACTCGGGTACCAGCGGTCAGGTTTACGTCGACGTTCGCGTCGCCCAGCAGGACGCCATAATAGCCAGGTTCCGCAACTTCGGCAGTGTGCTTGAACCGCGATCGGTAGCCCGAGCCGGGCTTGGCGGGGTCGCCCGGCTCCAGCGGCACGCTGTTGCCCGCGATCGGCATCATCAGGAAGTCGCCTAGGTCCGAATGCCCCGCGCCCGAGAAATGCGTGGCGGAGAAGCCCTGGATCGTCGGGTCCTCATACCGATACCCCGCCGCGTGCGCGTAGCAGGTGCGGATCTGGCAGGAGGTGTCGGTGTCGGGGGACAACTGCACCATCCCGAACGGCGCGACCGCACCGGGATAGGTGTGCCCCTCGCCGCCGGTGCCGATCATCGGGTCGACGCCGGTGGAGTCGGGTGCGGCGAGCGCGGGGGTGGCGAGGAGGAGTGCGGCGAGCGTGAAGCGGAGCATGGCGGGAGCTAAGCACGGTGAGGGCGGGCGGGGAAGGCCTGGCTCCCCGTACCTGGGCTCGTGCCGATCGCAGGCGCACCTCTAGGCAGAGTGCACTTTGGCTGCCTGTCCTTCGACAAGCTCAGGACGAACGGGGTAAGTTTGGACGAGCTCAGGAACTGCGGGTCAGGATGCGTCCGATACTCCGTTCGTGCTGAGCGAAGTCGAAGCACAGGCGACCCGTCCGGCCCTCACCGAGGACACGTCGTCCCCGGCCCCGCATCAAGGTCCAGACACCGCCCGTCCAGCCCCTGCACCGGCAGGCGCAGCACCCCCGCCAGCGTCGGCACGATGTCCACCGTCTCGACCGACAGCGGCTGCTCGAACGGTGTCATCCCCTTGCGCCAGAACAGCAGCGGCACCCGCCGGTCCATGTCCCACGGGCTGCCGTGCGTCGCCACATAGCCCTTGGTCGCGAGCGGCGCAGCCATGACGCGGGGCTTGAGCAGGAATACGAAGTCGCCCGACCGCTCCCCATCGAACGACGCGCGCGCGCGGTCGAGGATCGACCAGGTCTCGGGCGGCCCCGACGGTATCGGCGCGGCGGCAAGCTCGGCACGGGTCCAGACGCCCGCGACTTGCGGGTGCGCGCGGTAGCGGCGTATCGCCTCCGCGAACGCGACGCGCGCCTGCGCGGGGCTGAGCGCCGCGTCCACCCACACGTCACCCCGGTCTTCCGCCCCGCGCAGCACCGCGCCGGGAAGCTGGAGATCACGTCCGATCGCCGCGCCCATCGCCTTGGCGACGAGCGCCGGGTCCTCACGCGCCTCCTCGGAGATCGCGTGCTGGTCATCGCGCTCGGGCACGTCGCGCCCGCCATGGTCGGCGGTGAGCACGACGAGATAGTCGGGTTGCTCCTTGTCGAGCAACGCGAACAGCTTGCCGAGGTCGGCGTCGAGCCGCGCCAGCTGGATGCACATCTCCGGCCCCTGCGTGCCATAGCTGTGCCCGACATAATCGGTCGCGGACGCGCCGATGATCAGCAGGTCGGCCGCCTGCCCGTGGCCCAGCTTCATCGCGCGCGCGAGGTCGCCCGCCAGCGTCAGCGTTGCGTCGTCGAGCTCGGGCGAGGCCCCGAACGCCGCCGCCGCCTCCCTGCCGCCCGGGCGCGCGAAGCGGCCCGCGCCGACGACTGGCCCGTTGCCGGGCGTCGCGACCTCGCGCAGCTTGGTGGCGCAATAGGCGGACAGCGGCATCGGCCCCTGCGGGCTGGCGAGCAGCTTGGCGGCCGAGGCATTGACCGCGCTAACCGCCGCCGGGGTCGCGCGCCCGTCATAGCTGACGAAGCGGTCGCTCTTCCACCACCACAACTCATCGACGCGGTGCCCGCCCATCATGATCGCCGCGCGGTCCTTGCCCGACACGGACACGACGCGGGTCGCGGGCGTCACCGCCTTCATCATCTCGCCCAGCGTCGGCACGCGCAGGTGACGGTCGGAGGCGGTGTAGTGGTTCGAGTCGCTGCCCGGCACGCGCTCGTCCTCCGCGCAGTAGATCACCTTGTCCGGGCGCGCGACCGACTGGTCGACCCACTTGTTCGCGACGATGCCGGTATGCGCGGGCCGCATCCCGGTGAGGATGGTGGAATGGCCCGGGCAGGTCTCGGTCGCGGCATGGCTTTGGTAGGCGGACGGGAACACCGCGCCGTCGAGCAGCCGGGTGAAGCCGCCGGTGAAGTGGTTTCGGTATTCCGCGAACAGGTCGGCGGAGAACTGGTCCACGGAGATAACGACGATCAGCGGCGGCGGGGGCGCTTCGGCGGGCTGGGCCGGCAGCGGTCGGACATGGTCGGGGCGCAGCAGCGGCGGCACCGGCGTCTGCGGCGTGGCGGCGGCAAGGAACAGGGCGAGCAGCGACATGGACGGCCTTCGTGCAAAGCGAGCGCCGCGCCGCTATGGCGGGCGCATGACGGGACAGGCAAGCTGGCTGCGCGCGATTTGTTACGCGGTGATGATGGTGGTGGGGCTGACCGGCCCCGCGCGCGCGCAATCGCCGAGCGACCCGGGGCCGCCGCACCTCCAGATGCGGCTGGTGGCCGAAAGCGACCACCCGCGCGCCGGGGGGAGCGTGACGCTGGCCATCGACACGCGGCCGCAGCCGGGTTGGCACGGTTATTGGAAGAACCCGGGCGATGCGGGCTTCCCGGCGACGTTCAAATGGACGCTGCCTGCGGGCGTGACGGCGGGCGAGGTGGCCTATCCCGTGCCCGCGACGCTGCTGATCGCCGGGCTGATGAACTATGTCTATGAGCGGCCCTACGCGCCGTTGGTGGACCTGCGCGTGCCGGCGGGGCTGGCGGCGGGGACGAAGCTGCCCGTCAAGCTGCATACCGATTACCTCGTCTGCACCGCCTCGGTCTGCGTGCCGGAACAGGCAGATTTATCCACCGAGCTGACCGTCGGCGACGGCGCGCCTGCGCGGACGGCGGCGTTCGACGCGTGGCGGCGCGCGGTCCCCAAGCCGCTTGGCGCGACCGCGACCTGGGCGGTGGGGAAGGAGGGCGCGCGGATCGCGGTGCCCTATCCCGCGAGCGCGCCGCTGGCGGAGGCGTATTTCTTCCCGCTGACGACCGGCGCGATCGACCTCGCCGCGCCGCAGACGGTCACGCGCGACGGCGACCGCTTGTTGGTCACGACCAAGGCGGGGCAGGGCGCGCACGGCGCGTTGGACGGGGTGCTACGGATCGGCGGGCGCGGGCTGCTCGTTCATGCCAGCTATGGCGCGGTGGCCGAGGCAAGCGCAAGCGGCTGGCGCGCGGTGCTGGGCGCGTTCGCGCTGGCGGTGCTGGGCGGCGTCGTC
>CAXTTU010000102.1:0-8591 GCA_964247225.1 uncultured Sphingomonas sp.
CGCCCTGAACAGGCGGACCGCGCCGTCGGGGAGATCATATTCGACATCGCCGATCCCGAGGATGTTTTGGCCGAACAATCCCGTGGCCCCGACATCGCTGCCGCCGACGACGAACTCGATGTTGTGCAGCGTCGCCCCCGCGAGCGTGAAGTCGCGGACGGTGGTCACGCCCGCCGTGGTGCTGCCGTTGACGCCGCGCAGGGTAAAGCCGGGCATCGCCGTCTCGCGCAAGCCCAGCTCGCGCGCGACCGCCCCCGATATGGTGCTGTAGAACGCGCCGCTGTCGAGGATGAACGGGGCGGCGTGGCCGTTGATCTGGGTGGTGACGATCGGGCGCAATCCCTGCATCGTCACCGACAGCTGGGCGATCTGGTTGACCTTGCACCCTTCCGCGCGGGCGGGACCGGCGAGCGCCGATGCGGCCAGCGCGGCCCCGAGCATGAGCGACCTGAGCTTCATCGTTCCCCTCCGCGCGGCTTGCCCAAGCCTAACGCGGAGAGCCGGAACGCTGCAAGCCGTGCGCGTTACGCGGCGGGGTAAGGGCGTCCCGCCGTCGTACGCCGCTCGGCGCGCGCCGCGAAGATGCTGTCGAGCAGCAGTTCCTGATGCGCGGGCGTATAACCTGCGTCGAGGAACGCGCGCAGCTCGTGCGAGGGCACCGCATAACCGCGCCGCCAGCTCAGCACCGCCAGCCGCCGCAGCGCCTCCAGCTGTGCGTCGGCGAGCCGCGGATTATGCCCACCGAACAGCGCACCGAGCGCCTGGCTCAGCGCGCCCGGGCGGCGCAGGGAGGAGAGCCGGTCGCGCTCGGCGAGCGCGATCACCTGCCATTCGATCGCGGAGAAACGCGCGGACCGCACGGCGTCGACCGGCGAGGTATCGGGGGTGGCGCGCGCGGCGTTGATCTCGGCAACGGCGGCACGGGCGAAGTTGAAATCCATATAGGCCATGGCTGGACCTCCCTGATGCGCAAGGGCGCGGCTCCGGTCGGCCCACGCCGCCGGATGTCGTTGATGAAAGTGACTTGGTTCGCCCGGTCAGGCGGCGCGGTGGAGCGTCATCGTCGTCGGCTAAGGATAAGCTCGCGTTCCATACCCTTCGGTATAGAAAGCGGGAACAGGCCCGTCAACGCTTATTATACCAACTGGTCCGCTTTGCTTAGAACGCGCCCCGGCCAGGCGAGCAGGCTCGCATCCACCAGCCGGGTCAGCTCGGCATGCGTCGCACCCGCGCCCGCCTGCACCGCCATGCCCTGCAGCAGCGCCTGCAGCATGCCCGTCAGCCCTTCGACATCGACCGCCTCCGGCAGGTCGCCCTCATCCTGCGCGCGCCGCAGCCGGGCGGCGATCGCATTCCATACGACGCGCCCGCGTTCGAGCACCGCCGCGCGGATCGGCTCGGCTTCGGTCCCGCACGCGACCGAATTGATGACGCCCAGGCACCCGCGCGGCTCGTGACGGCTGGTCTGCGTCTCGGCGGCCCCGCGCAGCAGACGCTCGGCGACCTCGCGCGAGGTGGGCGCCTCCAGCGCACGCCCGACATAGCTCATCTTCTCGCGCTCGTAGAGGTCGAGCGCGTGGCGGAACAGCTGCTCCTTGTTGCCGAACGCGGCATAGAGGCTGGGTTTGGTGATGCCCATCGCCTCGGTGAGGTCGGCCATCGACGCGCCCTCATAGCCCTTGCTCCAGAACACGCGCAGCGCCGCCGCCAACGCCTCATCGGCGTCGAACTCGCGCGGCCGGCCGCGCTGCGCGGAGCAGGAGCCCAGTTTCATAACGATGGGTATGTAAGCAAAGAAGCCATGCCGGTCCAGTGGTTTACGCGCCCGCGAGCGCCGCCTCCGCGGCCCGGACCAGCCGCGCCACCGCCGGGTCGAGCGCGTGCAGCCCGTCGCCCCCATGCTCCATGCTCGCGAGCAGATCGGCAAGTTCGGTCGCGCCGATCCCGGCCACCGCTCCGCGCAAGGCATGCGCCTCGCGACGGACGGTCGCGGCATCACCCGCCGCCGCCGCCGCGCCGATCGCCGCCGCACCCGCCTGCGCGCTGTCGATCGCGAGCCGCAGCAAGGTGTCGCGCCCCTCGCGCCCGAGCAGCTCCTCCACCCCCGCCAGCCGTTCCGCGTCGATCACCGGTTCGCTCACGCCATCTCCCCCTCGCTAAGCACATCTTTACCGCATTCGGGCACCGCGTCTCCGCTTATGTCGGGCGTCCCCATTCCCGCCGCGTGCGCGTGGCTCATCGTCGCGCTCACGGGCGGCGCGTCGCTCGCGCTTCTCGCCAGGCTGAACCGCGCGCGCAAGCAGGTCGCGCAAGCGCGCGACGTCACCGACGCGATGATCGGCAACATGCGCGAGGTGATCTTTCGCACCGATGCCGCCGGGCGCTGGGTGTTCCTCAACCCCGCCTGGGAGGCGCTGACCGGCTATCCGGTCGAGCAGAGCCTCGGCTGGCGGACCACCGACCTGCTGCTCCCGGAGGACCGCCGCGCAGCGCGCGATGTCTACCTGCGGCTGGTGTCGGGCGAGATGACCGACGCGCTGCTCCACCAGCGTTTCCACGACGCCAATGGCGTGTGCCGTCATATCGAGGTGAGCGTCCGCGCGCTCCGCACCGCCGACGGCGCGTTCGACGGCACGATCGGCAACATCCGCGACGTGACCGAAAGCCGCGTCGCCGAACACGCATTGCGCGATAGCGAGCTGCGGTTCTTGACCTTGTCCGACTCGATCCCGGTGGGGCTGTTCCTCACCGACGCGACCGGCGCGACGACGTTCGTCAACCGCGCCTTCCAGGAACAGTCGGGACTGTCGGCGGCGCAGGCGATGGGGGATGGGTGGATGCAGGCCCTCCACCCCGACGACCGCGCGGCGGTCGCGCGCGCATGGCCCGAGACGGTGCGCGCGCGGGCGCGATCGGCTGGCGATTTCCGCTTCCGGCACGAGGACGGCTCGGTCCGCTGGGTCCATACCAGCAGCGCGCCGATCCTGGACGAGGACGGCGCGCTGTCGGGCTATATCGGCATCAACATCGACATCTCCGAGCGCAAGGCGCTGGAGCTCAGCCTGGCCGCCGCGCGCGACGCGGCGGAGGGCGCGGCCAAGGTCAAGGCGAACTTCCTCGCCAATATGAGCCACGAGATCCGCACGCCGATGAACGGCGTGGTCGGCTTCACCGAGCTGCTGCTCGCGGGCGAGCTGTCGCCCGAACAGCGCCGCCACACCCGGATGCTCGCCGAATCGGGGCACGCGATGATGCGGCTGCTCAACGACATCCTCGACTTCTCCAAGGTGGAGGCGGGGCAGCTGGAGATCGCGGACGAGCCGGTCGACGTGCGGCATAAGCTCAACAACTGCCTGCAGCTGATGAGCGCGCTCGCCGCGCAGAAGCGGATCGCGCTGTCGGGCGAGGTCGACGCGGGCGTACCGGCGATGATCCGCGGCGACGGCCTGCGCCTCCGGCAGATCCTGCTCAACCTGATCGGCAATGCGGTGAAATTCACCGACCGGGGCGGCGTGGAGGTGTTCGTGCGCGCGGGCGGGACGGCGGACGCCCCCGAGCTGGTCGTGGAGGTGCGCGACACCGGCATCGGCATCGCGCGCGCCAAGCAGGCGGCGATCTTCGAGGAGTTCGTCCAGTCCGACCCGTCGATCGCGCGGCGTTATGGCGGCACTGGCCTCGGGCTGGCGATCAGCGTCCGGCTCGCGCGGCTGATGGGCGGCGAGCTGACGTTGGTGAGCGAACTGGGCGAGGGGACCAGCTTCTTCCTCCGCCTGCCCGCGCGTCCCGCGACACTGTCGCCCTCGCGCGTGAGGGAGGCCGCGCCGCGCGCGCCGAAGCGGGACGGGCGGACGCGGGTGCTGCTCGCGGAGGACCACCCGATCAACCAGATGCTGACGCGCGCGATGCTGGAGCGACTCGGCTGCGAGGTGACGGTGGCGGGGGACGGCGCGGAGGCGGTGGCGGCGGTGGAGGCGGCGGCGGAGCCGTTCGCGCTGGTGCTGATGGACATGCAGATGCCGGAGGTGGACGGGGTGGAGGCGACACGGCGGCTGCGCGCGGGCGGGTGGGACGCGGGCGCGCTGCCGATCGTCGCGCTCACCGCCAACGCCTTTGTCGAGGATGTCGAGACGTGCCTGCGCGCAGGGATGCAGGCGCATCTGGGCAAGCCGGTGCAGATGGCGGAGCTCGCCGCCGCAGTGACGCGGTGGGCGGTGCGCGACGACGCGCCGCTCGCGCTCAGCGCCTGACAAACGGGCCGCTCTCGGGCATGGAGCGCCGATGCGCCAGGTCACTCACATCCTTTCCGTCGAGACCCGCGCCGGGCTGCATGAGATTACCGGCGAGGTGACGCGCTGGGTAGCGGCGCAAGGGTTGCGTGACGGACTGCTCACCCTGTTCTGCCGCCACACCTCGGCGTCGCTGCTCGTCAACGAGAACGCCTCGCCTGCGGTGCGGCGCGACCTGTTGGCGTGGCTGGCTCGCCTCGCGCCCGAGAGCAGCGGGTATGAGCATGACGAGGAGGGCCCCGACGACATGCCCGCGCATCTGCGGGCGCTGCTCACGGGCTCGAACCTGTCGATCCCGCTGATCGGCGGGCGGCTGGCGCTGGGGACATGGCAAGGCGTCTTCCTCGCCGAACACCGCCGCCGCCCGCACCGGCGCGAGGTGGCGATGCACCTGCTGGGAGAATGAGCCTCAGCGCGCCTCCGCCAGCAGTTTCGTCGCCTCTGCGCCCGTCCAGTCGAGATCGCCGGTGTAGCGCCACACTTCCTTGCCGCCTGAGTCGTACAGGACGCTCGTCGGCAGGTTCGCCTGATAGGCGAGGCTCAACCCCAGCTTGGGGTCGAGCGTGGGCTGGAGCGCCTTCAGCCCCGCCTTGGCGAGGTACGGTCGCACCTTCGCCGCGCCGTCGAGGTCCTGGCTGACGGGGAGTACCCGCACGGTGCCCTTCGCCGCCAGCGCGTCGAGTGTCGGCATTTCCTTCAGGCACGGCGCGCACCACGTCGCCCAGAGATTGACCAGCAACGGCTTGCCCCGGAACTGCGCCAAGGTCGCGGGCTTGCCATCGAGTGTCTGGAACGCGGCCGTCGGCATTGCCGCGCCCGCATGCGAGCGGTCGAGATGCGCGGTGGGCGCGGACGCAGCGGGCGCGGCCTTGTCGGGCGACACCGCGCTCGCTTGCTCCGGGGCGGGCGATTTCCTATCGCACCCCGCGAGCGCCGAAAGGCTCAGGAGACAAGCGATCAGCGGGCGCGATGACACGGGAGGCGACTCCAACAGCATGTGGGGCGGCCGCTTCGCCGAAGGGCCGGCGGCGGTGATGCGCGAGATTAACGCCTCCATCCCGTTCGACAAGCGGTTGTGGCGGCAGGACGTCGCGGGCTCGAAGGCGCATGTCGCGATGCTGGGCGCGTGCGGCATCATCGCGCGCGAGGACGCGGATGCGATCGACGCCGGGCTCGACCGGGTCGCGGCCGATTACGAAGCCAACGGCGTCCCCGAGGACCTCGCGCTCGAGGACATCCACATGCTGACCGAGGCTCGGCTGGCGGACGCGATCGGGCCGGTGGCGGGGCGGCTCCACACCGCGCGCTCGCGCAACGATCAGGTCGCGACCGACTTCCGGCTCTGGGTGCGCGACGCCTGCGACGGGGTCGACGCGGCGCTGACTGCGTTCCAGGCGGCGCTGCTCACCCGCGCCGAGGAACATGCGGACAGCGTGATGCCCGGCTTCACCCATCTCCAGTCCGCGCAGCCGGTGACGCTCGGCCATCACCTCATGGCCTATCACGAGATGATCGCGCGCGACCGCAGCCGCTTCCGCGACGCGCGCGCGCGGATGAACCGTTCGCCCTTGGGCAGCGCGGCGCTGGCGGGGACGGGCTTCCCGATCGACCGCGACATGACCGCCCGCGCGCTCGGTTTCGACGGGCCGACGTTGAACTCGCTCGACGCGGTGAGCGACCGCGACTTCGCGCTCGATTACCTCGCGGCGGCGGCGGCCTGCTCGCTCCACCTGTCGCGGCTGGCGGAGGAGTTCATCCTGTGGGCCTCGCAGCCGTTCGGCTTCGTATTGCTGTCCGATCAATGGTCGACCGGCAGCTCGATCATGCCGCAAAAGCGCAACCCCGACGCCGCCGAGCTGGTGCGCGGCCATGCCGGGCGTATCCTCGGCTGCACCACCGCGCTCCACGTCACGATGAAGGGCCTGCCGCTCGCCTATTCCAAGGACATGCAGGACGACAAGCCGCCGGTGTTCGAGGCGCATGACCTGCTTGGCCTAAGCATCGCGGCGATGACGGGGATGGTGGAGAGCGCCACGTTCCGCACGGAGCGGATGCGTGCCGCGGCGGAGGCGGGCTTCTCGACCGCCACCGACCTCGCCGACTGGCTGGTGCGCGAGGCGGGGCTGCCGTTCCGCGAGGCGCATCACGTCACCGGGCGCGCGGTGCGGCGGGCGGAGGAGCTGGGGGTGGCGCTCGACCGGGTGCCGCTACAGGACTTGCAGACAATCGACATGCAAATCACCGAAGGCGTGTACGGGGTGCTCTCGGTCGACGCCTCCGTAGCGAGCCGCACCAGCTTCGGCGGCACCGCCCCGACGCGGGTGCGCGAGGCGATCAGCGCGGCGCGGGAGAGATCGGATGTTTGAACTCACTCGTCACCCCGGACTTGTTCCGGGGTCCAGCGTGGTACGGAGCCTGCGGGCCGCGATGCCTGCACACCGCTGGACCCCGGAACAAGTCCGGGGTGACGGAGGAAGACTCGTGGGCAAGATCGCCCTTGTGCTCCCCCTCCTCCTCACCGCCTGCGGGTCCGCCGCCACGCTCACCCCCAAGCCGGGCCGGTCGCTTCCCGTCGCCCCGGTCGGCGCGCGCGCGACGCCGACCGCCGCGCAGCTGCTCCGGCCCACCGCGCAGCAGCGCCCGCAGCGGAGCGACGAACTGCTCACCAGCTCGCAGGCGCGCCGTTCGGACGAATTCGACCTTCCTCCCGGCGGCAATCAGAACTGATGGACCATTTCCATTACCGTGACGGCGCGATGTGGTGCGAGGACGTGTCGCTCCAGCGCATCGCCGACGAGGTCGGCACGCCGGTGTACGTCTATTCCGCCGCCACGCTCCGCCGCCATGCGCGCGTGTTCCGCGAAGGGCTGGCGGGGGTGGGGCGCGTCCACCTCGCCTATGCGATCAAGGCGAACCCGAACCTTGCGGTGCTGCGCGTGCTCGCGGGCGAAGGCTATGGCGCGGACGTAGTGTCGGGCGGCGAGCTCGCGCGCGCGCTGGCGGCGGGGATGCCCGCGGCGGACGTGGTGTTCTCCGGCGTGGGGAAGACCCGCGCAGAGCTCGAGCGCGGGCTCGATGCGGGCATCGGCCAGTTCAACCTCGAGCTGGAGGAGGAAGGTGAAGTGCTGGCGGCGCTGGCCGAGGCGCGGGGCCAGCGCGCCGCCTGCGTGCTGCGCGTCAACCCGGATGTCGATGCGGGGACACACGCCAAGATTTCGACCGGCCGGAAGCAGAACAAGTTCGGCGTGCCGATCGACCAGGCGCGGGCGATCTTCGACCGGCTCGCCGCCCTGCCGGGCTTGGCCTTACGCGGCGTCGCGATCCACATCGGCAGCCAGCTCGCTGACCTCGCGCCGCTGGAGGCCGCGTACGAACGCGTCGGCGCGCTGGTGGCGGAGCTGCGCGGGGCGGGGCATCGCGTCACGCATGTCGATCTGGGCGGCGGGCTGGGCGTGCCGTATCGCGAGGGCGACCGGCTGCCGACCCCCGCCGACCTCGGCACGGTGGTGGCGCGCGCGACGCGGGGCTGGGATGTCGAGCTGATGTTCGAGCCCGGTCGCGTCATCGCGGGCAATGCCGGGGTGCTGCTCACCCGCGTGATCTGGGTCAAGCCGGGGGTAGTTCACCCTTATGTGATCGTCGATTCAGGCATGAACGATCTCGCTCGGCCCGCCTTGTACGACGCGTGGCATGATTTCGCGGCCGTCGCGCCGACGGGCGAGCGGTTTACCGCCAACATCGCCGGGCCGGTGTGCGAGTCGGGCGACACCTTCGCGATGGGGCGCGACATCGACCGGGTGGCGAGCGGCGACCTCGCCGTATTCCGCACCGCGGGGGCCTATGGCGCGACGATGGCGTCGACGTACAACAGTCGCGCGCTGGTGCCCGAGGTGCTGGTCGACGGCGACCGCTACGCGGTGGTCGCGGACCGGGTGACGCCGGAAACGCTGATCGCGGCGGAGCGGGTGCCGGAATGGCTTTAAGTTCGCGCCGAGGCGCGGAGGAGAAGTGGTTCACGCGAAGGGCGCGAAGGAAAGAAGGACGCGAAGTCTTACCCCGCCGCGCCAGCGGCATCAATTCTAACCGGTGGATGAGAGCCGTTGCGCGGCGGAACGACGATCATCGGCCATCCCCGCTCTTCGCGATCTTCTTTCCTTCGCGCCCTTCGCGTGAACAAACCTTCTTCGCTTGCGCGAGCCACACGCTAGAACCTCGGGCATGACAGCCTGGCATAGCCTTCCGCTCTTCGTGCGCCTTCAGGGCCGCCCGGTGATCCTGCTCGGTGAGGGCGAGGCGGCGGACGCG
>CAXTTU010000102.1:8601-9902 GCA_964247225.1 uncultured Sphingomonas sp.
GCTGCTGGAGCGCGCGGGGGCGCTGGTCGTCGCGAATGACTCCGACGCGCGCCTCGCGATCGTCGCGATCGAGGACGAGGCGGAGGCGGTCGCCGCCGCCGGGGCACTGCGGGCGAGGGGCTTGCTGGTCAACGTGGTCGACCGCCCGGCACTATGCGACTTCACCGTTCCCGCGATCGTCGATCGCGCGCCGGTGCTGGTCGCGGTCGGCACGGGCGGCGTGTCGGCGGGGCTGGCGGCGGCGCTGCGGCAGCGACTGGAGGCGCTGCTCCCCGCCCGGCTGGGCGCGCTGGCGACCGCGCTGTTCGCGGCGCGGGGGCGGTTGCGGGCGCTGCTGCCCGATGGACCCGAGCGGCGGCGGGCGATCGGCGCGGCGCTTGAAGGCCCGCTCGATCCTTTAAGAGGGGAGAGCGCGGAGGCGGTCGGGGCGTGGATGAACAAACTCGAAGCCCAGTCTGCTCCAACCTTCCCCGGCGAAGGCCGGGGCCCAGCGCTTCCGTTCGAACTGGGCCCCGGCCTTCGCCGGGGAGGGTTAGAAGGTGAAGTGCTCAATATAAGCCTCACCTCTCCCGACCCCGATGACCTCACGCTGCGCCAGGCGCGCGCGCTGGCACAGGCGGATCGGGTGGTGCACAGTCCCACCGTGCCCGCCGCCATCCTTGACCGCGCCCGTGCGGATGCCGCCCGCATCGCGCAAGCCGCCCCGCCGAACGAGCCCGCGCCGGGTCTCACCGTCTGGCTGGAGATGGCGGATTGAGCGGCTTCGGCTACCGCATCACCGGCGACCGTGTCGACAAGGTGGAGCCCGCCGAGGCCTTGGCGAGCGAGGCAGACCTGGTCTGGGTTCACCTTGCCTCCAACGAGGAAGCGCGCGACTGGCTGTGCAAGCACGCGGCGCTGGAGGATTACGCGATCGACGCGCTCACCGCGACCGAGACGCGCCCGCGCTGCGAGGCGTTCGCGAACGGCGCGCTGGTGAACCTGCGCGGGCGATCGGACGAGGAGCTGCCCGGATCGGACGTGCTCGCCTCCTTACGCGTGTGGGCGACCCGCGGGCGCGTGTTTTCCGTCACCCGCGCGCATGTGGTCGCGATCGACAAGGTCAGGGGGTGCGTGGAGTCGGGCGAGATGCGCGACCCCGGCGACCTGATCGCCGCCTTCGCCGCGGCCATCACCGAGGACCTCGACCCCGAGGTCGCCAAGCTCGGCGACGAACTCGACAGCTGCGAGGAAGAGCTGAGCGCCGACCGGGTGTTCGAGCTGCGCCGCGCGGTGACGCGGGTGCGCGTGACCGCGATCGG
>CAXTTU010000103.1:0-9879 GCA_964247225.1 uncultured Sphingomonas sp.
ATCCGCGTCCGTTGGCTTCTGCATCGTTATTTTCGCCAAGCTGGCGGTATCGATCTGCGTCGCGCTCGCACCCCTCGCCCTCGCGTGCTTGCTCTTCAACTCCTCAAGGTGGTTGTTCGACGGCTGGCTCAAGCAGACGGCGAACTACATCCTTCTGATGGTCGTCATGGCGATCATGACCAAATTCATCACCGGTCTCCAGGAGGCGGCGATGGACGGTATCCTTGGCTCGATCGGCGACGGCACCGTCTTTGTGACGATGGAGAACAGTTATCTCACGCTGAGCGCGGGGGTGATGGTCGTTGCCACCATCTCGTGCGCGGCGATCTACATCGTCGGCACGATCTTCTTCTTCCAGTCGCCGTCGATCTCCGGCGGCATCGCGGGAGGCGCCGCTTCGGGCGGTCACGGCTTCCTGATGACGGGCGCGAACATGATGACGAACCGCCTACTCTTCCGCCGGGCGGTTCAGTCGCGCCCACCTCTTGGTGGGGGTTCACAGGCGGGCGGCTCGATCAGTCGAGCCGCGTAGCGCGGGGCCGCGAAGCAGCGATCATCGACATGTCCACGGCGCGGACCACGAATGGAGATTATATGAGAAGGCTGACGATGGTGGCGCTAAGCGCCCTCGCGCTGGGCGGTTGCGCCGGCACCCACATCAGCAAACCAGCCGTGTGCGACGGCAAGCATCGGCGCCCGGCGAACCTGTACGGCACCACCCTTCCGACCCTTCCCATCCCGCTCCCCGCGTCGCAGGGCGGGGGCCGGTCGATGGTTGCCCCCGGGCCGGGGCGGACGCCGGAAGCGTTGCCTTCGCCGCCATCAATCCCTGCGCCTGCGCCGGCGCCGGATCCCGAGCGCGTCCCTGCGCCGGCGCCCACGACGGGCAGCAGCTCGCCACCCACGACACCGCAGACCTCGCAGCGGACGATCGCGCTGTCCTACTTCTCGTGCTGACCAAGGGATCGACGCAATGGCGCGCGTGAAAGCCGACGACAAAGACAAGTACCTGGAGACCGCCAGGACTTGGGAGTATGACCGGATGCGCGACGCCATCCAGTCGAAGCGACTTGCCTGGGGAGTCGCGGCCGGAGCCTGCGCGCTCGCAGTCGCCTCGGTTTCGGCCGTCGCGATGCTCACGCCGTTGAAGACCGTTCAGCCGTACGTGATCCGGGTCGATAGGAGCTCGGGGGAGACCGAGATCGTGACGGCGCTCAAGGGGCCACAGCCCCGCACCTATGACGACGCCGTCAACCGCTACTTCATCTCGCAATACGTCCGGCTGCGGGAAGGGTGGCTGAACGATGCGGCGCGCGAGAACGCCTATTCCGTCATGCTCATGAGCGACCAGGCGGAGGGGAGCCGGTACCTGGGCGGCGTCCAATCGGGCAACAGGAATGCGCCGTCCAACATCTACGGTGACAAAGGCTTCGTTTCGATCGCGATTCGGACGATCAGCTTTCTCAGCCCGACCGTAGCCCAGGTCCGCTACACCAAGATCATCACCTTCGGACAGAACACCCCGGTCGCGCAAAACTGGAACGCGATCATGACCTTCAGATACGCCACGGCCCCGGAGCACGAGAAGGATCGCAACCTCAATCCGCTCGGCTTTCAGGTCGTCAACTATCGCTCGGACCCGGAGGCCTGACATGAACGAACCTTCGACCCTTCCCGAGACCGGCGATCGTGTCGTCGTCCCCTTCCTTCCGGCGCTCCGCAGGAAGCTCGGGGTGCGGCTGTCGCCGCCTGCTACGCAGCTTGTCTTGACCGATAGTGGCGCAAAGAGCCGCATTTGGCGCGGCGTCGGCGCGATCTGGCGACGCCTCGTACTGTTCTCTGCCGTGAGCACCTTGGCCGCGACGCTGGCTCCCTCGCTGGCGCGTGCAACGGAGGTCCCGCTACCGGGCTCGAAAGATGCCCGGGTTCGCAACGTGAACTATGACCCCGACCAAGTGGTCTCCATCCGAGGCAGCTTCCGACACGCCATCGAAATCCAGTTCGGCCCCGGCGAGACGATCACCCAGGCGGCGCTGGGCGACACGATTTCGTGGCAGATCGCGCCCGTCGGCAACATCATCTTCCTCAAGCCGCGCGAGCGGGCGGGACCGACCAACCTCATCGTCGTCACCAATGCCGACGGATTGTTCCGGACGTACCATTTCAACCTGAGCCTTGGGACGGGGCAGGCGATGTATGGCGTCCGGTTCCACTATCCGCGGGAGGAACGGGCGCTCGCGGTGCTCGAGACACAGGTCGCCCAAGCAACTGCCGCCAGGACCCTCGAGACGACCATCACCGGCTCTGCGCTCGACCACGCCGTAATCGAGGGCACCCGCAACATGAACTACACGGTCCAGGGAGATGCTGCGCTGCAGCCTACCGAGATCTCCGACAACGGGGAGTTCACGGTCATGCGCTACCCCGGGCATGCCGACGTCCCGTCGATCTTCGCGACCGACGTCGACGGCACCGAGACGATCGTGCCTTACGACGTGCGCGAGGACTTCGTCGTCATCCACGCGGTCTATCGTCAGCTCCGCCTACGGCACGGCACGTCGGTCCTGTGCATCTACAACGAAGCTCCACTGCGCAACAACCGCGGCGATCGCACCGGCACGGTTTCCAACGTGGTCGAGCGCAAGGTGAAGGGACAATAAGATGGTCGACAACGTCCTGGACCGGGGCGGCGAGGTCGGTGCCGACGCCCTGCCCGCCGGCCAGTCGGATACCGTGGTCGGCCGGGGCGGCGGGTGGAGCACTATCGCGATCATCGGCGCCGGGATCGGCCTGATAAGCGCTCTGGGCGGCATCGCGATCGGGTATGGCGCGTTTCACCGCCCCGCCGCCGTGACATCCGCTGCCGAGCCGGCGAAGGCCAGTGATCGGGCGGTGAACGATGTGATGGGATCGCCCGACGCGCAGCGGACCCAGCTCGCGAACCAGCTCGGCCAGGCCGGAGCCGCGCAGACCGATATCTTCGGCCGACCGGTTGCAGGTACGCCCAGGCAGCCGGTTCTCGAAGCGAACGGCACCCCCGGCCCTGGTTACACGGCCACCGCCGCCACTGTAGGTGGTGGACCGCAGACGCCGGCTCAGCGGCGCGCAGAGCAGGCACGATCGATGGCCGACGCGGCGCGGCGCTCGCCGATTATGGCATTCGGTGCCTCGGCTCCATCGGCAGCGGCGGGCGGAGCGGGCAATGCCGACGAGGCTCCGGGCCAGCTTGCCGGCCAGCTTGACGCTGCCGGTCGCCCAGGAGGGCAGTCGGCCGTGGCGAGCCGGAACGGCCAGACAGTCGGCGCTAGTGGCTTCGGGGCGTCGAGCGAAGAAGCCGGCGCGCAGGGAAGAGGCCCGGCCGACTTCGACAACCAGCTCGCCCACTCAGCGATCCAGACCGTGCGGGCGACCATGGTCGCGGATCGCAACCTTCTCCTGAGCGCGGGGACCGTCATTCCCTGCACGCTTCAGACGGCCATCAACTCCACGCAGGCCGGCTTCGTGTCCTGCGTCATCAATCACGACGTCTACTCGGAAAACGGTCGGGTAGTGCTGCTCGACAAGGGCACCAAGGTCCTCGGCCAGTATTCCGGCGGGATCACGCAGGGCCAGGCTCGCCTGTTCGTCCTCTGGACCCGTGCTCTGACCCCCCGCGGCGTTGCCATCGACCTCGGGTCGCCAGCGGCGGACAGCCTCGGCCGGGCGGGGCTTCCAGGCGGCGTGGACACCCAGTTCTGGGCGCGGTTCGGCGTGGGCCTAGTCATCTCGGTGCTGGAGGACGCCTCGAACATCGCGAGCCGCGGCGTCGCCGGCCAAGGCACCTACACGACCCAAGTGCCCGGGACGACCGCGCAGACGGTCCTCCAGAACACCATGAACGTCCGACCGATCCTGAAGAAGAACCAAGGCGATACGGCCGCGGTCTTCGTCGCGAAGGATTTTGACTTCCGTACCGTCTACGACGTGAGGCTGAGGCGCTGATCGATGGCCTCGCAGACCGCGTCGCTTCTCTATGCGCACAACTCCGAGCCGATCAGCCGTCATCTCGAGCGAGACGACGTAACCGAGCTCGTCATCAACGAGCCGGGTCTGGTTGGCCTTGAGACACGCGGGGGTTGGGAGTGGCACGAGGAGCCCGCGCTGGACAATGCTGCGCTGATGACCCTCGCGAAGCTGATCGCCGGCCTGACCAAGCAGGACGTGAACGCCGAATATCCGATTTGCTCGTCGGTGCTCCCGGGCGGGGAGCGGGCGCAGGTCGTGGTGCCGCCTGCGGTCGAGCAGGGCTTCGTCTCCGTGACGATCCGAAAGGCGTCTGCCGTGACGATGGATCTCGACGACTTCGAGACGGCGGGGCTGTTCAGCGAGGTCCGGGCGCATGGCCCCAATGAGGGGGTAGACGCCCAGCTCTCGATGTACCGCCAGTTGGGCGACTGGAAAGCCTTTTTCCGACTGGCGGTGGAGTCTCGAAAGAACATCCTGATCTCCGGTGCCACCGGATCGGGCAAGACGAGCTTTTCCAAGGGGCTCATTAAGCTCATTCCCGACTACGAGCGCATCCTGACGATCGAGGACACGCGCGAGCTGGTCGTGCCCCAGCGCAATCGCGTCCACATGATGTATGCGAAGGACGGCAAGAGCCTCCAGAAAGTCGGCGCTAAGGAGCTGCTTGAGTCCGCGCTACGGATGCGGCCCGACCGCATTCTCCTCCAGGAGCTGCGCGACGGGACAGCCTTCTTCTACCTGCGCAACGTCAATAGTGGTCACCCGGGCTCGATCACGACGGTCCACGCCAACACGGCCGAGGGGGCGCTTGAGCAGCTTACCCTGCTCGTGAAGGAATCCGAGGGCGGCAACGACCTTGATCGCCACGACATCCGCGCCCTGTTGCGCTCCCTGGTCGACATCGTCGTGCAGATGGACCGGCTGCCTCCAGGCGAGGGCCGGCCTGCCCGCTATCGGATGACGGAGGTGTGGTTCGATCCTGCGGGCAAGCCACGCGATTGAGAGGAAGGACGACGTGAGCGGGAAATGGGTGCGCAGCACCGATGGGTCTCAGCCTGGAGCGATCGTCTTCCTGGCGCTCATCGGCTCGGCGATAAGCGCGGCGATCGGGGCCGTCGCCGTCCTGTTCGAGGCTCACCTGCTGAACGGCCATACGCCTTGGTTCAAGGTGCCCGGCGCGCTTTGGGCGTTGAAGGCGTATCCCATCGTCTACAGGCCGTTCCTCGTCGGCTTCGCGATCGGCATGATGCTGACGGTCATCACGATCGTCTCCAGTGTGTTCACGCGCCAGAAGCTTCACGGAGAGGCCCGATGGGCACGCGTCGGCGAAGCCCGGCGCGGCAAGCTGCTCGGCAACTCGGGAATCGTGCTCGGCAAGCTCGGAGGCAAGGTCATGCGGTTCGGCGGGCCGGAGCACGTCCTGCTTGAGGCCCCCACTCGTGCCGGCAAGGGCGTCGGCGTCATCATCCCCAACCTGCTCGACTGGCCGGACTCGCTGGTGGTGCTCGACATCAAGCAGGAGAACTACGACAACACGGCCGGCTACCGGCTGAAGGTGCTCGGCCAACGTGTCGTGCTGTTCAACCCCCTCGATCCAAAGGGTAACACGGCTCGCTACAACCCGTTGAGCTATATCAAGCGACACGATCCCGTGGAGGTCATCAACGAGCTCCAGAAAATCGGTCAGATGCTCTTCCCGGACCCCGTATCGGGTGAAAACTTCTGGGCGGAAAGCGCGCGGACGGCGTTCCTCGGCGTGGCGGCCTATGTCGCTGCGACGGTGGACGACGGCGACGACGCCCTGCCGTTCACGATGGGCGAGGTCTACCGCCAGTTCGCCGCCGGCGATGCCGCCAAGCGTTTCCCGAAGATCATCGCCAAGCGGGAGCAGGTCGGGAAGCCGCTGTCGGGCGGCTGCGTGTCCGCCCTGCGCGACTTTACTACCGCCTCGCCCAATACCTTCACCTCGATCCGCCAGTCGGTCACCGCGAAGATCAACGCCTGGCTCAACCCCTATGTCGACGCGGCGACCTCGGAGAGCGATTTCGACCTGAGCGAATTCCGCGACAAGCGGATCTCGCTTTACCTAGGTGTCTCGCCAGACGATCTCGAACGCGTCGCTCCGATCTACGGCCTCTTGTTCCAGCAACTCATCGACCGGAATGTCCGCGAGCTGCCCAAGGGCGATCGCCACCAAGTGAAGGTGCTGGTGGCGCTGGACGAGTTCGCCAGCCTCGGCAAATGCTCCGTCCTCGCGCAGGCGTTCAGCTATGTCGCAGGCTATGGGCTGCGGCTCCTGCCCGCGTTCCAATCGATCGAGCAGATCCAGGGCGTGTACGGCGACAAGGTCGCGGCCGACATCGAGCGCAACTGCGCCGTGCGGCTCGTCTTGCGCCCGGCCGGGCTCTCGGACGCCAAGAAGATTTCCGACCAGCTCGGGACTTACACGTTCAAGGCTCGGTCGCGAAACATGGGAACGTGGGGCGGCGGGGGCGGCTCGACGTCGGAGTCCGACCAGCGCCGGCCACTCCTGCTGCCCCAGGAGGTCGAAATGCTGCCCGAGAACGATCTCATCGTCTTCCGCCGCGGCATGTACGCGACCTACGGCAAGAAGGTGCGCTACTACGCTGAGAAGAAGCTGAAGGCGCGGACGGCAATCCCGGCGCCGGCGATGCCGGTGATCCGCGTGGATCCGGCCATCGCGTATAACAGCCTTCGTGTGATCCAGGCGGCGGAAGCCGAGAGCGAGCGAAACGCGTCGTCGGACGGTCCCGCGATGGCCCTCCCCGGACACCCGCCGACGGCTCGGGCGCCAGCCGCCCCGACGAGCCGCCTCAATAGGGCAGCGATCGACGCGGCGTGCGCCGCTCCACCGAACCAGCGGACGTCCAGGCTATTCGAGCAGCTCGTCACTATCCGAGGACGAGCAGCCTGACCCACAATTGTCCTTCGGGCCGACTGGACCACTCCTCAGGAGTGGACGTCCATTCACCCAGTTCGACCGGCGACCGCCGCGGGCAAATTGCCGAGCGGAACGGGAGTTGTGGTGGGTTGAACGGCAGGATGGCGCACGACCCGCGCGGCTTGTAGACTCGATTCCATGAGCGACCTGCTGGCGAACTTCGTCGATCCCGAACGCGTCAAGCAATATGTCGAGGTCGGGCCACCGGCCTTTACCCCGGGTCACGGCGGCCTGCTTCAGATGATCGGGGTGCTGCTCGGCGAGGCCATGCCCGACGACGGCCAGTTGCTCGTCGTCGGCGCCGGTGGTGGCCTTGAAATCAGATACCTCGCGAGTATCGAGGACCGCTGGACGTTCGTCGGAGTCGATCCCGCACACGCCATGCTCGACCTTGCCCGCGCGGTTGCCGGTCCGACGGCCGGCGATCGTATGACCCTGATCGAGGGAACGGTGGTCGACGCGCCTCCTGGTCCATTCGACGCGGCGACCTGCATCCTGGTGCTCGGCTTGATCCCGGACGACGGGAGTAAGCTGTCGACCTTGGAGGAGGTACGTCGTCGGCTGAAACTCGGCGCGCCCTTCGTGCTCGTCGATCAGTGCATCGATCTGTCGGCTCCTGACGCCTCGCGCCGGTTGGACCGTTACGGGCAGTACGCCCTTCGATCCGGTGTCGCCGCCGAGACGGTCACGAATGCAAAGGCAGCGATCGGACGATCGACCACCATGGTGCCGGACTGGCGAGACAAGGAATTGCTACACCAAGCCGGATTCGGCCGCACTGAATTGTTCTATGCGGGCATGGCTTGGAGAGGCTGGGTCACGTACGCTTAAAAACCTTCGGCCCAATAGCTTAACGGCGGAACGACCCAGACGCGGCCGTTCAGCGTCGATCGGCCGCCCCCCAACTTAGCCCTTCGTTCATCTATTTGCGTGTGCGGGCACGCTCGGCTTCTTGTCGGCAAAGGATGAGCTGGCGCTGACCAACTCCTACACAGCCACAATCAGGATTCTTGCCGAACTAAGGTGGAACGCCAGAACCTCCAGCGCGCTTGGACCAACAGCGTGATTATGTCACCGGAGAGCGCAAGTGAGCGAAGGCGTGTTGGCGAAGGCCGTCAATCTGGTGCGTGGCGGGCCGGCGCGTCCGCAGGCCGTAGCCTTTGACGTTATCGGGACGCTGTTCCCGCTGGAACCGCTCCGGACAGGCATCATATCGCTGGGCCTGCATGCCTCCGGTCTGGAGGGCTGGTTCGCCGCAGGGTGTCGCGATGCGTTCGCGCTGGCGTCGGTAGGGCAGTTCAAGCCGTTCGCGACCGTTCTGGATAGCGCCCTCGAGAGCATGCTCGCGGAACAAGGCCTGTCCGCGTCGACGGCGGAGCGCAAGGAATTGATCAATGGCCTTCAGACCCTGGATGCGCGGCAAGGAGCCGGCGAGGCGCTGGCGGGGCTTGTCCCAGCGCGGATCCCCGCGATCGCGCTTAGCAACGGATCGCATCACGCGACCGCGGCGCTGCTCAGGCGCGCTGGGCTGGAAGATCGGGTCGCCCACATCGTTTCGGTCGACGCGGTCAAACAGTTCAAGCCGCGTGCTGAGGTGTATCAGCTAGCGGTCGCTACCGCCCAGGTAGCGCCGGGTTCGCTCGCCCTCGTCGCCGCGCACGGCTGGGATATCAACGGCGCCCACGCTGCCGGGCTGACCACGGCGTACCTCTCCGCCGACCGCCCCTACCCGGCCGTCATGCACGCACCCGATGTTGAAGCAGACAGCCTGACCGGCTGCATCGACGCGCTGCTCGCGCTCTGATGTTAGCCTCCCTCTCCCTCCCTGCGCTGCTCGGCATTTTCGCGGTCGCCGCTGGCGTGATCTGGGTTGCCGGGATAAAGCTGTCCGACACAACCGATGTGCTGTCCGAGCGGCTTGGGCTCGGCCAGGCGCTTGGCGGCGTGATCCTGCTCGCCATCGCCACCAATCTGCCCGAGGTCGCGATCACCGTCAGCGCCGCCGCGTCGGGTGAGATCGGCGTCGCGGTCGGCAACATCCTGGGCGGCATCGCTATCCAGACGCTGGTGCTGGTCGCCTTGGACGTGTGGGGCGTGAAGGAGAAGACGCCCCTTACCTACAAGGCGGCAAGCCTGACGCTGGTGATCGAAGGACTGTTGGTCGTGGCAGTGCTCATCGTAGCCGTCATGGGCACGCAACTGCCAGGATCGCTGATCTATGCGCGGATCGGTCCGGCGGCGTTGCTGATCGCGCTGCTGTGGGTGATCGGGGTATGGCTGGTCGGGCGTGCCAACAAGGGGCTCGCCTGGCATGACAGCGCCGGTGATGCGCCTGACACGCAGGATGCGCCCAAGGGTCAGAAGCGGACGCAGAACGAGCAGGCGGCAAGCGCCAAGGGCCATGGCACGGTGCGCACCGCCGCGGTCTTCGCCGCCGCGGCGGTAGTCACCCTCGTCGCTGGTGTCGCGCTCGAGCGCACGGGCGACGCGGTCGCGGGCCATACCGGCATGTCGGGCATACTGTTCGGGGCAACCGTGCTGGCCGCCGCCACGTCGCTACCCGAGCTCTCGACCGGCCTGACCTCGGCCCGAGCAGGCGATTATCAACTGGCGATCAGCGATATCTTCGGCGGCAATGCCTTCCTGCCGGTGCTCTTCCTCCTCGCAACGGTGATCTCGGGCAAGGCGGTGCTCCCGCAGGCGCAGAGCACCGACATCTATCTGGCGGGATTGGGCGTGCTGCTGACCAGCATCTACCTTGCCGGCCTGATCTTCCGGCCCAGGCGACTGATCCTCGGCATGGGCGTGGACTCGCTTGCGGTTCTCGTCCTCTACGCGCTCGGGGCGGCAGGGCTGTTCGCGATTGCGGCGGCAGGCGGGCACGGCTGACGTGGCACAGCGAAAGGATGATT
>CAXTTU010000104.1:0-9813 GCA_964247225.1 uncultured Sphingomonas sp.
TTCCTGCTCGGCCTGTCGTTCAACGCCGCCGGGCGCGCGGCGATGTGGGCGATGCTGTTCCCCGACGCTGCCGCGCCGGCCGCGCCCGTCCCGGTCCAGCCGCTCGCCGCCATCCCCGTGTCGCAAGCGCCGGGCGCAATCGACCCGCGCGTCGTGCGACGCGTGGCGGCGGATGGCGAGATCCGCGTCGGCGTGTTCGGCGACAGCTTCGGCGATGGGGTGTGGGCGGGGCTCTACCATCAGCTGCCCGAGAAGCAGCATTTTCAGATCTTCCGCTTCGGCAAGGAAGCGACCGGCTTCACCCGTTACAAGACGCTCAACCTCGAGGACCGCGCGCGCGCGCAGGTCGCGAAGGAGCCGATCGACGTCGCGGTGATCAGCTTTGGCGCGAACGACGTCCAGCCGATCTTCGAGGAAGGTCATCTCCAGCCGCTGATGGGCGCAGGGTGGCAGCGGATCATCGGCGCGCGCGTCGACCGCTTCGTTGCGGTAGCGCGCTCGACCGGCGCGTCGGTCTGGTGGATCGGCCTGCCGGTGATGCGCGACCCCGCGATGGACACCAATGTGGCGGCGATGAACGCGTTCTTCGCAGGCCGGATGCGCGCGCTAGGGGTGCCGTTCCTTGAAACGCGTTCGCGCTCGGTGGACCGGGCCGGGCGCTATGCGGACTATCTCCCCGACCTCAAGACCGGCGCGCCCGTGCCGATGCGCAAGCAGGACGGGGTGCACATGACGATGCAGGGCTATGACCGGATCACCGCGCCGCTCGCCGCGCGGTTGCGTGACTGGGCGACGGCGGCGCGGCAGCAGGCGGCGGCGGGCGGGCGCCCGGGCCCCGCGCTGATCGCCGCGATGCAGGCCCCGCGCGCCAAGCCCAAGCCGAGCGCCACCCCCACGCCGCACGCCACCGACCGATGATCGCCGCCCTCATCGCGCTCGCGGCGCAGGCGGCGAGCGCGTCCGTTTCCTGCCCCAACGACCTCTGCGACGCCGAGCGGCTGCGCCCGTATTTCGACAAGCTCGCCGCCGCCCGGCGCGACCGCCGCACCGTGCGCGTCATGCAGATCGGCGACAGCCACACCGCGGGCGACCAGATCACCGGCGCGTGGCGCACCGCGCTGCAGGCGCGCTATGGCAGCGCCGGGCGCGGCGTACTCGCGCCGGGGCGGCCGTATCAAGGCTATCTCACCCGCGGCATCACCGCCTCGCAATCGCCCGGGTGGAGCGTCGACGGCGTGTTCGGCCCCGCCTGGCATGGCGAGGGCGTCGCGCGCGGGCTCACGCAATATGGCCTCTCGACCCGCACAGAGGGCGCGTCGATCGGCCTTACCGCCGACGCGGGCGAGCTGTTCGACCGTTTCACCGTATGCGCGCTCCACCAGCCGGGCGCGGGCACGCTGCTGCTGACCGCGGGCGCGGCGAGCGAGACGGTGCCGCTCGGCGACGACACCGGCCCGCGCTGCACGACGTTGCGCGCCGACATGCTCACCGGCAGCGCGAGCGTCACCGTCGAGGGTGGCCCCGCGACGATCACCTCCTGGGCGACCGAGAATGGGGCGAGCGGCGGCGTCGCGCTGTCCAACCTCGGCACCGTCGGCGCGCAGCTCACGCACCTGTCGCGCGAGGACGACGCGGTGCTTGGCGCGGAGCTGCGCGAGTATCGCCCCGACCTCATCGTGGTCGCATTCGGGACCAACGAGGCGTTCTCGCCCAGCCTCACCCCCGCCGGGTTCGAGGGCGCGTTTCGGCTCCAGATTGCACGGCTCCGCCGCTACGCCCCCGGCGTGCCCATACTGCTGCTCGGCGCGCCCGACTCGGCGACCAAGCGACCGGAGCTGCGCGCGAGTTATGACGCGTGCGACATCGGCCCCAAGCCCCAGCCCTCGCTAGCCCCGATCGGCGCGGACCAGCCGCTGCCCGCGCTCGTACCCAGCGCCGGCGGTTGGGGTCCGCCCGCGAACCTCCTCACCGTGCAGTCGCTCCAGCGCCGCCTCGCGCGTGAGTTGGGGCTCGCCTTTTGGGACTGGTCGGCGGCGATGGGCGGGCGCTGCACCGCGAGCGTCTGGGCGACACTCGACCCGCCGCTGATGCGCGCCGACCATGTCCACTTCACCAGCGCCGGCGGGCGCGAGATCGCCGCGCGGCTCCAGCGCGACCTCGACGCGGCGGCGGCGCGGACGGGCGCGGGCGGCGAGGTGGACCAGCCGTGATCTTGCTGTCCCGCCCGTTCGTGCTGAGCGACGGATTATCTCCCCCGTTCGTCCTGAGCGAAGTCGAAGGACAGCAAGCGTGGTGCCGGTTCCCTGTGCTTCGACTTCGCTCAGCACGAACGGTGTAGGGGTAAAGAGCCGAGCCAATGCTGTTCCCCACCCTAAGCTTCGGCGTGTTCTTTCTCGTCGTGTACGCGCTCGCTTGGGCGGTGTCGGCGAGCAACGAGTGGCGCAAGATCTGCCTGCTGCTCGCCAGCTGGTTCTTCTATGGCGCGTGGGACGGGCGGTTTGTCGCGCTGTTGATCGTGTCCGCCACCGCCAACTGGTTCCTCGCGGCCCGGATCGCGGCGACGCCGCAAGAGGGCGTCAAGCGCGGGCTGGTCGTGCTCGGCCTCCTGTTCAACCTCGCGGTGCTCGGCTGGTTCAAATATTTCAGCTTCTTCATCGGCCAGCTGGCGACCGCGCTCCACTATCTCGGGCTGCAACGCGACCTGCCGTTGTTGCAGGTGTTCCTGCCCGTCGGCGTATCGTTCTTCACTTTTCAGGCGATCTCCTACCTCGTCGACGTCCGGCGCGGGCGCGTCCAAGCGGCGGGGCTGCTCGACATCGCCTTGCTGATGAGTTTCTTCCCGCACCTCGTCGCGGGGCCGATCGTGCGCGCGTCGGACCTGCTGCCGCAGTTCCGGCAAAGCCCGCGCGCCGACCGGGGCGCGGCGGCGGCGGCGATGCTGCTGATCGTGTGGGGGCTGTTCAAGAAGGTCGTGATCGCGTCCGAGCTCGCCACCGCGCTCGTGGATCCCGCATTCTTCGACCCGTCGCGGCGGAGCGGATTCGATCTGCTGATCGGCGCGTACGGCTATGCGGTGCAGATCTATTGTGACTTCTCCGCCTACTCGGACATGGCTATCGGCATCGCGGCGCTGCTCGGCTACACGTTCCCGCGCAATTTCGACCAGCCCTACCGCGCCGCGTCGCTGCAGGAGTTCTGGCGGCGCTGGCATATCAGCCTGTCGAGCTGGCTGCGCGATTACCTCTACATCCCGCTCGGCGGGTCGCGCGGGGGGACGGCGTTCGTGTGCCGCAACCTGATGCTGACGATGCTGCTCGGCGGGTTGTGGCATGGGGCGAACTGGACGTTCGTGATCTGGGGCGCGCTGCACGGCGTCGGGCAATGCGCCGAGCGGGTGTGGCGGACCGCGAAGCCCGCCGGGTGGCGAGCGATGCCGCGGTGGTTGGGCGTGCTTCTCACCTTCCACTTCGTCGTACTCGGCTGGATATTCTTTCGCGCCGAGTCGCTTCCCGCCGCGCTCGCCTATCTCGGGCGGCTGCTGAGCGGGGGGTGGAGCGACACGCTGGTGACGCCGCTATCGCTAGCGCTGGTCGCGCTGGGGCTGCTGATCCATTTCATGCCCGCGCGCGGGCTTCAGCGGATCGCAGAACGCGCGCGCCACTGGCCCGCGCCCGCGTTCGGCGTCGCGGTGGCGGCGGCGGTGCTGTTCGTCGACGCGCTCCGGCCCGAAGGGGTTGCGCCATTCATCTACTATCAGTTCTGAAGGGCGCGGCATGACGACGGGCAGGGAGCGGGGCGAGATCGCGGAGGTGGGCGCGCCGACGCTGCTTCCGCCCGCGCCGGTCGACGCGCGCGCCCCGGGCTGGTGGACGGGCATGACGGTCGCGATCGCGGCGGCGTGCCTCGCGCTGTTCAACGCGCAGAGTATCGGCGGCTGGCTCGACGAGATGCCCCCCGGCCCGCTCAACGCCCCGCTGCGCGCGCCGGTGGCGGCGTGGGTCGCGCGGACGCACCCGCTCGACGCGCCGCGCGCGGCGCTACGCAGGTGGTGGCAACGCGCCCGCGCCGCGCGGTTCGGGAAGGAACAGCCGGGCCAGCAGGGTGCGGCGGCGGGCTGACCTTACCGGTAGAACACGTTCCCGCCGATCTGCGCGACTACCTGGTGCGACCCGTGGCCGCGCGTGGAGGCGACCGCGTGGAAGAACAGCGCGCCCGGCGCGACCTCCTCGCCCTGGTCGGTGAGCGCGTCGGTGGCGATCGCGACCGCGTGCTTCCAGCCTGCGGACTCGCGCGCGGGCTGATAGGCGTCGACATCGAAGAACTGCCCGCGCTGGCGGACGACGCCGCACGTGTCGGCGGCGAAGCGACCGCTCCGGACGCGCGCGCGGATGACCTGCGCGACCGCGATCTGGCCTCTGCCTGTCTGCGCGCCCGCTTCGTGGAGCACCACCTTGGCCATGCACTCGACCTGCCGCGCGTCGGCGGCGACGGGGGTGGGCGTTTCGGTGATGGTGGGGAGAACTGGTGCGGGAGCGACCGGGGTGCTCGCCGGGGCGGGGGCGGTCGGGACGGCCACCGGTGGGTCGGCGGCGATGATCGTGACCGGGGGTATGACCGGTTTGGGCGCTTCGGGCGTGGCGGGCAGCGCGGCGATCGCCATCTGCGCGGTCCAGCCCAGGCCGAGGAACGAGAGGGCCTTGAGGATCGGGGAGGCGATTGGCGGCATCAGTCACGCTTCGGGGGCGCAAGGTCGCCGGCGACCGCGGGAACACGGGTTGGGGTGCGATCGCCGGGGAACCCCACGTCTCGCCGCCGACGGCCCAGGTGGGCGCGACCGGACGGCTGTTCGTCGGTGACGCGCGCCGTCGCTGGGGTGCGCCAACAAGTCAAAGCGGGGGCGTTGAGTCGTGGCGAGGGCGGGACGGGATGCGCCATAGACGCTATATTTGAAGGGAACCGGCTGCTGACAAACGGCAAGTGTTGGAGCAGCTACAAAGGATTTCACGGTCGATCATGCGGTGATTCGGACTTGGCGCAAGTCGCTCGACTAGCTCCGTTAGACTCGCATCGTTATTGATTTACTTTGTTTTAAGCAGGACGCCGTGGCGCATTTGCGTCGGCAGCTTGCCACAGGAACGAAAGCGGGCGGGAGGACATTTCTCCTCTCCGCCCGCCCTCCTCCCCTAGGCCGCGAACTGGTTCATCGTGTTGTGCGCGCCGCCCGCCTTCAGCGCCGCCTCGCCCGCGAAATAGCCCTTGTGGTCGTCGCCGATGTCGGAGCCGCTCATGTTCTGGTGCTTGACGCAGGCGATACCCTCGCGGATCTCCTTGCGCTGCACGCCCCGGACATAGCCGAGCATCCCCGCCTCGCCGAAATACTCGCGGGCGAGGTTGTCGGTCGACAGCGCGGCGGTGTGATAGGTCGGCAGGGTGATGAGGTGGTGGAAGATGCCCGCCCGCGCCGCCGCGTCGCGCTGGAAGGTGCGGATGCGCTCGTCCGCCCCGACGGCCAGCTCGGTCGCGTCGTAATCGACGCTCATCAACCGCGCGCGGTCATAGGCCGACATGTCGCGGCCCTCGGCGGCCCAGGCGTCGAACACCTGCTGACGGAAGTTCAGCGTCCAGTTGAACGAGGGCGAGTTGTTGTAGACCAGCTTGGCGTTGGGCACGACCTCGCGGATGCGGTCGACCATCGAGGCGATCTGCTCGATGTGCGGCTTCTCCGTCTCGATCCACAGCAGGTCCGCGCCGTGCTGGAGCGAGGTGATGCAGTCGAGGACGCACCGGTCCGCGCCCGTCCCCTCGCGGAACTGGTAGAGGTTGGACGGCAACCGCTTGGGCCGCATCAGCTTGCCGTCGCGGTTTAGGATCACGTCGCCGTTGAGCGAGGATAGGTCGGTAACCTCCTCACAATCGAGGAACGCGTTATATTGGTCGCCGAGGTCGCCGGGCGTCTTGCTGTACGCGATCTGCTTGGTCAGCCCCGCGCCCAATGAGTCGGTGCGCGTGACGATGATGCCGTCGTCGACGCCCAGCTCGAGGAAGGCGTAGCGGCAGGCGCGCACCTTCGCCAGGAAGTCCTCGTGAGGCACGGTGACCTTGCCGTCCTGATGCCCGCACTGCTTCTCGTCGCTGACCTGGTTCTCGATCTGGAGCGCGCACGCGCCCGCCTCGATCATCTTCTTGGCGAGCAGATACGTCGCCTCCGCATTGCCGAAGCCTGCGTCGATGTCGGCGATGATCGGCACGACATGCGTCTGGTGCGCGTCGATTGCGTGGAGCAGGCGCTGCGCTTCCAGCTCATTGCCCGCTTCGCGCGCATGGTCGAGGTCGCGGAACATCAGCCCCAGCTCGCGCGCGTCCGCCTGGCGAAGGAAGGTGTAGAGCTCCTCGATCAGCTTAGGCACACTGGTCTTCTCGTGCATCGACTGGTCGGGGAGCGGCCCGAACTCGGAACGGAGCGCGGCGACCATCCAGCCGGAGAGGTACAGATAGCGCCGCTCGGTGGAGCCGAAATGCTTCTTGATGCTGATCATCTTCTGCTGGCCGATGAAGCCGTGCCAGCAGCCGAGCGACTGGGTGTATTGGGCCGGGTCGGCGTCATAGGCGGCCATGTCGCGCCGCATGATCGCGGCGGTGTAGCGCGCGATGTCGAGCCCGGTGCGGAAGCGGTTCTGCACCCGCATCCGCGCCACCGCCTCCGGGTCGATCCCGCTCCAGGGCTCCCCATGGCTGCGGACGAGCTGGCTCACGGCCTGGGTCTGTTCCTGAAGCGTCATGCGCGCGGGTCCTTATTGCGAGTGGCGTCGCTCAGCCGAGGCGGCCGAGGCGGTGGTAGAGGTTGCTGAACTTGGACGAGCGCGGGTCGTCGGCGATCTGCTTGACGTAGGCAGCGACCGCTTCCTTCATCAGCCCGAAATCCTCGGTGGAGAAGACGGCGCGGCTGCGCTGCGGTTCGGTGTTCATCGCTTCAACTCCTGACTGGATGGGAGTGCGGTAATTCACGAAAGCGGGCCAACGCCACCCAGCAACGGCTAAGAAAGCTGTTGCCGGGTGCAGACACGGCGACTTCGGCCTGTGTAGATGTAAATCCTTTACAGTCGCGATGCCCTTCCGGGTGAGCGCTCGGAGTGGTAGGCGCGGCCATGCTCAATTTAACCGACATCACCCTGCGCCTCGGCGGGCGCGTGATCCTCGACGCTGCCACCGCCAAGCTGCCGCCGCGCTCGCGCGTCGGGCTGATCGGGCGCAACGGCGCGGGCAAGACCAGCCTGGTGCGCGTCGTCGCGGGGATGAGCGAGCCCGACACCGGCAAGGTCGAAATGCCGCGCGGCAGCCGCCTCGGCTATCTCGCGCAGGAGGCACCCGCGGGGGAAGCGACCCCGTTCGAGACCGTGCTCGCCGCCGACACCGAGCGCGCCGCGCTGTTGTCGGAGGCGGAGGCGAGCCACGACCCCGACCGGCTCGGCGACCTGCACGAGCGGCTGAACGCCATCGACGCCCACGCTGCGCCGGGCCGCGCTGCGCGCATCCTGCAGGGGCTCGGCTTCGACGAGGCCATGCAGCATCAGCCGCTCGACGGCTTTTCGGGCGGCTGGCGGATGCGCGTCGCGCTCGGCGCGCTGTTGTTCTCGCGCCCCGACCTGCTGCTGCTCGACGAGCCCTCCAACCATCTCGACCTCGAAGCGGTGCTGTGGCTGGAGGATTTCCTTCGCTCCTATCCCGCGACCATCTTGCTGGTCAGCCACGAGCGCGACTTCCTCAACAACGTCGTCGACCACATCCTGCATCTGGAGCGCGGCAAGCTGACGCTCTACCCCGGCGGCTACGACGCGTTCGAGCGGCAGCGCGCCGAGCGGCAGGCGCAGCTCGCCTCGGCCAAGGCGAAGCAGCAGGCGGAGCGCGAGAAGCTCCAGGACTATGTCGCGCGCAACAGTGCCCGCGCCTCCACCGCCAAACAGGCGCAGTCGCGCGCGAAGGCGCTGGCGAAGATGCAGCCGATCGCCGAGCTGGTCGACGACCCCTCGCTGACGTTCGATTTCCCCAGCCCCGACGCGCTGCGCCCACCGCTGATCACGCTCGACATGGCGAGCGTGGGGTATAGCGACACGCCGATCCTCCAGCGGCTCAACCTGCGGCTCGACCCCGACGACCGCATCGCGCTCTTGGGCCGCAACGGCAACGGCAAGACCACGCTCGCGCGCCTGCTCGCCGCGCAGCTCGCGCCGATGGCGGGTGGGATGGCGGCGTCGGGCAAGATGCGCGTCGGCTATTTCACGCAATATCAAGTGGAGGAACTCGACCGCGACGAGACGCCGCTCCAGCACATGACGTCCTTGATGCGCGGCGCGGCGCAGTCGGCGGTGCGGGCGCAGCTCGGGCGGTTCGGATTCAGCGGCGCGAAGGCGACCACGCAGGTCGGCAAGCTGTCAGGCGGCGAGCGCGCGCGGCTGGCGCTGGCGTTGATCACCCGCGACGCGCCGCACCTGCTCATCCTTGACGAGCCGACCAACCATCTCGACGTCGACACGCGCGAGGCGCTGATCCAGGCGCTGACCGCGTACGAGGGCGCGGTGGTGATCGTCAGCCACGACCGGCACATGATCGAGATGGCCGCGGATCGGCTGGTGCTCGTCGACGCGGGGACGGCGAAGGAGTTCGACGGGACGATCGAGGACTATCTCGCGCTGGTACTCGGCCGAGAGGCCGCGACCGCCAAGCCGGACAAGGGCGAGCGCAAGGAGGCCCGCCGCGCCGCCGCCGAAGCGCGCGAGAAGGGGCAGGCGCTCAAGAAACGCGCAAAGGAGGCAGAAGCGGAGCTGGCCAAGCTCAATGATCAGCGCAGCCGGGTGGACCGGGCGATGTTCGACCCGTCGGGCGCGGACCCGGCGCTCGCGAAACTTACCATGACCGAACTGATGAAACGCCGCGGCGAGCTGGGCAAGCGCATCGAGATGCTGGAAGCGGCGTGGCTCGACGCCAGCGAGGCGCTGGAACGGGTCGCGGCTTGATCCCCTCTCGTCACCCCGGGCTCGACCCGGGGTCCCGCTTCTTTTCCTAAACGGCAGCGAAAAGCGGGACCCCGGCTCAAGGCCGGGGTGACGAGAATGACTGGTGGCCGGATCAAAACTTCCCCCAATTCACTCCCTCACATCAACGTGTCGATCACCCCGCCGTCGACGCGCAGCGCCGCGCCCGTGGTCGCGCTGGCCTGTGGGGAGGCGACATAGACGATCATGTTCGCCACCTCCTCGACGCTGGCCGCGCGGCGGAGGATCGAGCTCGGGCGGTGGGCGGCGATGAAATCGCGCGCGGTCTCGTCGAGCGACTTGCCGGAGCGCTGCTGCTCGTCGCCCAGCATCGCCGCGACGCCGTCGGACAGCGTCGGGCCCGGGAGCACCGAGTTGACCGTCACGCCGGTATCCGCCATTCGCTTCGCCAGCCCGCGCGCGAGCGCGACATCGGCGGTCTTGCTGACGCCGTAATGGATCATCTCCACCGGAATGTTGAACGCGGACTCAGAGCCGAGCAGGATGAACCGCCCCCAGCCCCTGTCCCGCATCCCGGGCAGGTAATGCCGCGCGAGCCGCACCCCCGCCATGACGTTCACCTGCCAATGCCGGTCCCAGGTTGCATCGTCGGTGTCGAAGAAGTCGCTCGCCTCGAAAATGCCTGCGTTGCTGACGACGATGTCCGCGGCGAGTAATGCGGCGAATAGCGCTGCGCATCCGGCCTCGTCTCCCACGTCCGCGACGACGCCCCGCGCACCCGGGATATGCGCGACCGTCGCGTCCACCGCTTCCGCCTTGCGGC
>CAXTTU010000105.1:0-9791 GCA_964247225.1 uncultured Sphingomonas sp.
AACGCCGCGCCGACCAGCGCCTCCGCCGCCCAGCCGATCGCCGCGCCGACCGCGAGGTCGCTGAGGTAATGATTGCCCGCCATCGGCTGCGCCGCGACCGCCACCCCCGCCGCGAGCGTAGCGGGGAGTGCCGCGCCTTTGATCTCATGCGCCGCCGCGCGCGCGACGGCGACCGCCCCCGCCGTGTGGCCGGAGGGAAAGGACTGGAGCGCGTGGTCGTCGCTGGTGCCCGGTTCGAGCCGGTCGTCGCCGGTCGCCAGCGCATGCTTGGGGCGCGCGCGGTCGATGCTATTCTTGAGCAACGACTTGGCCTGGATCGCAAGGGTGTGCGCCGCCGCCGCGCGCAGGCCCGCGCGCGTCAGGTCGCGCCGCCCGAGGACCAGTCCCAGCGCCGCCGTGCCGAGTGATAGCGTCAGCAGCGGCGGCTCGTCCGCCAACTCCGCCACCTTTGCCCATGCCTTGACGAGCGGCGTGTCGCGATGGCGCGCGGCGGCGTGCGTTGCGTTCTTGTCCGCCGCCAGCGCCGCCGCGCCGACCTGTCTCGCTGTATCCGTCATCCACCCCTAACGCTCGGGCGCGGGTTCCGGCTACACGCGCGCCCATGAACGATCCCGCCAGCATCCGCCGCCTCTACGGCCGCCGTCAGGGGCACAAGCTCCGCGCCGGGCAGGCGAGCCTTGTCGACGACCTGCTCCCGCGCGTGGGTGTGCCCGAGACCGGCCCGCTCGACGCGGCGACGCTGTTCGGCGACGCGCGCTCGCTCGAACTGGAGATCGGCTTCGGCGCGGGCGAGCATCTCGCGGCGCAGGCGGCGACGCGCGCCGACACGGGCTTTATCGGTTGCGAGCCGTTCCTGAACGGCGTCGTCGGCGCGCTCGGTCATATCGAGGAGCAGGGGCTCGGCAATGTCCGGGTGCACATGGGCGACGCGCTCGACGTGCTCGAGCGGCTGCCCGACGCGAGCCTGTCGCGCGTCTACCTGCTCCACCCCGATCCCTGGCCCAAGGCGCGCCATGCCAAGCGGCGGATGGTCAACCCCGGCCCGCTCGACCTCATCGCGGCAAAGCTGAGGCCCGGGGCCGAGTTCCGTCTCGGCACCGACGACCCGACCTATTGCCGCTGGGCGACCATGGTGATGAACACCCGCCGCGACTTCGCCTGGACCGCCCAAAGCCCTGCCGACTTCCTCACCCGCCCCGCCGACTGGCCCGAGACCCGTTACGAGCGCAAGGCGCGGCGGCACGGGCATGAGGTGTGGTACTTCACCTATCGCCGGGTGTAGCTTTTGCCGCCCTCCGTTCGTGCTGAGCTTGTCGAAGCACGGGCACAGCGCACCACGGCTGCTTGTCCCCTTCGGCCACCCGCCTGCGGCGACCGCTCAGGACAGGCTTCGACAAGCTCAGGACGAGCGGAGTAAGGGCGGGCGAGCCTAGACTTGCAATAAAGGGGACGAACGACATGCGCTACGACATCTCGGGCACGGTGATGCAGACCGTGTCGATCGACCTCGACCCGGGCGAAGTGCTGATCAGCCAGACGCACGCGATGGCGTGGATGACCGACGGCGTGACCATGAACACGCATACCGGCGGCGGCTTGTTGGCGGGGCTCAAGCGCGCGATGACCGGGGGCAGCCTGTTCATCACCGAATACGGCACCGACCGGCGCGCGCAGGTCGCGTTCGCCCCGCGCTTTCCGGGGCAGATCATCGCGGTCCCGCTCGCGCCCGGCCAGTCATTGATCTGTCGCAAGGAGACGTTCCTTGTCGCCGAACGCTCGGTCAGTCTCGAGATCGCGTTTCAGCAGCGGTTCGGCGCGGGGCTGTTCGCGGGCGAGGGCTTCATCCTTCAGCGGGTGACCGGCCCCGGCACCGTGTTCCTCGACCTGTCGGGCGAGGTGGTCGAGAAGACGCTCCGTCCCGGCGAGCGGCTGCGCGTCCATGCCGGGCATATCGGGATGCAGGAGCCCACCGTCTCCACCGACATCCAGATGATCCGCGGTTTCCGCAACATGCTGTTCGGCGGCGAGGGGCTGTTCCTCGCGACCTTGACCGGACCGGGCAAGATCTGGCTCCAGTCGATGCCGATCCTGAACCTGGCCGAGGAGATCGCGCGGCATCTGCCCGGGCGCGAGGCGGCGGATGCGAGCGCCGGCGCAGGGATCGGCCGCATGGTCGGTGGCGGCGCGGCGGGCGCGGCGATCGGGGGCTTGCTCGGCGGGCTGCTCGGGAACGAATAGTGGGTGCCGTGCAGTTCTCGCCCGCCGTTTCCACCATCGCGCAGACAATTCAGCTGTCGCTGAGCCCCGTGTTCATGCTGGCGGGCATCGCTGCGGTCATGAACGTGCTCGCGGGGCGGCTCGCGCGCGTGATCGACCGCGCGCGGGCGCTGGAGGAAGTGCACAAGCGCATCACCCCCGTGGAGCACGAGCGGCATCTGTGGGAACTGCGCTCGCTCGACCGGCGCATGAAGCTGACCAACGCCGCGTTGCTCCTCGCAGTGACGAGCGCGGCGGTGACGTGCATGACGGTGGCGCTGTTGTTCATCGCCGAGCTCGCGAAGCTTCACATCGGCCGCTATGTCGCGGTGGCGTTCATCCTCGCCATGGCGCTGCTGATCGCGGCGCTGAGCGCGTTCCTGATGGAGGTGCGCGTGTCGCTCCGCGCCAACCGGGTGCCGAGAGAGTTGCTGAGGTGACTCAGCGCACGCCCTCCAGCCCCGGCCCCACATCCGCCGTCGGCAGGTAACGCGGCGCGACGCGGGCGTGCGCGCGTTGCTCATAGGCGTACCCAGCGCCCAGCACCGTCGCCTCGCCATAAGCGGTGGCGATGAACGACAGCCCGGCGGGGAGCCCGCGCACCAGCCCCATCGGCACCGTCAGGTTCGGATAGCCCGCGATGGCGGGAAGCTCGGACGAACTCGGCCCGCCATATTGGTCGCCATAGACCGCGTCGGACAGCCAGGCCGGGCCATAGGTCGGCTCGACCAGCAATGCCGCGTTCGCCTTGGCGAGCATCGCGTCGATGCCCTCGCGCCCCGCCTGCCGCAGCGACTTCGCGCGCGCGGCGAGATAGGCCGGGTCGTTCAGTCCCTTGGTCTTGGCGGCGTCCTCGAACAGCTCCTGTCCGAAGAACGGCATCTCGGTCGCCGCATTGGCCGTGTCGAACGCCATCACCTGCGCCAGCGTACGCGTCGTCACCTGCGGCGGGGTGGTCGCGAGATAGGCGTCGAGATCGGCCTTGAGCTCGGTCATCAACACGGTGTTCTCGGCCTTGCCCGTGCCCTCGCTCTTGGGTGCCTCGACATCGACCAGCACCGCCCCTGCTGCCCGCAGCACGGTCAGCGCGCGCTCGTAGGTCGCCTTGACGTCGGGCGTCATCTCCGGGCGGAGGACCGCGACGCGTACGCCCGACAGCGCACTCGTCGACAGCCCCGCCGCATAGTCACGTCGGTGCGCTTCCGCGTTCGCGGTAGCGGCGTCTTCGGGGTCGCTGCCCAGCATGACCGTGAACATCTCCGCCACGTCGCGGACCGATCGCGCCATCGGGCCGGGGGTGTCCTGCGAATGGCTGATCGGCACGACATGCGTCCGGCTGACCATGCCGATGGTGGGCTTGAGCCCCGCGAGCCCGTTGACGGAGGAGGGGCACACCACCGACCCGTCGGTCTCTGTCCCCACCGCTGCCGCCGCGAAGCTCGCCGCCGTCGCCGCGCCCGAGCCCGACGAGGAGCCGCACGCGGTCCGGTCGAGTGCATACGGGTTGCGCACCAGCCCGCCGACCGCGCTCCACCCGCTCATCGCGCGCGACGAGCGGATGTTCGCCCATTCGGACAGGTTGGTCTTGCCGAGGATCACCGCCCCTGCCGCGCGCAGCCGCGCCACCACCGGCGCGTCGCGATGCGTGACGTTGTCCTTGAGTGCGAGGCTGCCCGCGGTGGTCGCGACGGGATCGAGCGTCTCGATATTGTCCTTGATCAGCACCGGCACGCCGTGGAGCGGCCCGCGGATGTGCCCCGACTTCCGCTCCGCGTCGAGTGCCTTCGCCTCGGCAAGCGCGTCGGGGTTGACCGCGATCACCGAGCGCAAGGTCGGACCCTTGCGGTCCATCGCCGCGATGCGGGCAAGGTATGCGCGGGTGATGTCGACGCTCGACGCCTGCCCGCCCGCCATCATCGCCTGGAGATCGTCGATCGACCGCTCCTCCACTACGACGGTCCGCGCCAAGGCGGGCGCGGGCAGCGCGGCAGCGGCGAGCAGACTGGCGGCGAGCAGATGGCGCATGTCGTTCCCCCGGATGGTCTGGCCGATCCTATCGGCAGCGTCGCGCCGCGCAACCGGCTTCGGCACGGGTGAACCCTTCCCGGCTAACCTTCGTTAGTGGCCCATGCTGAGGCTGTTCGGTATTTTCGCCACGATCCTGTTGTTTGTCGTCGTGGCGCTGGGGCTGGCGATCACGATCGTGCCGCAGTTCCTCGACCGCATCTACTATCGCGGGCCGAAGTCAGGGCATTTCGACGGGCAGCGTTTCTTCAACCCCGACGGCGACGCCGGCACGACGACGCCGATCCCGCACGGCAACCGCACGCGCTTCATCTGGAACCAGCTGACCGGTCGCGATGGTCGCCCCGCCTGGCCCGCCAAGGTCGACGTGACGCCGTCGAAACCCCCCGCCCGCGTCGAGGGCGACCGGCTGCTCGTCACCTGGATCGGCCACGCGACGGTGCTGATCCAGACGCAGGGGCTTAACATCCTCACCGACCCCGTGTGGAGCGAGCGCACCGGCCCGTTCGGACGCGGGCCCAAGCGGGTCGCCGAGCCGGGCGTGCGGTTGGAGGACCTGCCAAGGATCGACCTCGTGCTCGTCAGCCACGATCACTACGATCACATGGACCTGCCGACGCTGCGCCGCCTCGCCGCGCGCGATCGGCCGCGTATCGTCACCAGTCTCGGCAACGATGCGGTGATCGGGCTGCCCAACATTACCACGGCTGACTGGGGCGGCGCGATTTCGGTCAAGCCTGGCGTCGAGGTAGTCGTGGTGCGCGCGCATCATTGGGGCACGCGCTACACCACCGACCACAACCGCGCGCTCTGGTCGGGCTTCGTCCTCAAGCTGCCGAGCGGCGGAAACGTCTATTTCGCGGGCGACACCGGCATGGGCGACGGGAGGTGGCCCGCCGAGGCAGCGACGCACGGCCCGATCCGCCTTGCGCTGATCCCAATCGGCGCGTTCCGCTTCGTGCCGGGGCAGATGGCGATCGGCAGTCATATCGGCCCGGTCGACGCGGTCGAGGTGTATCGTCGGACCGGCGCGGCGCGCGCGATCCCGATCCACTGGGGCACGTTCCGGCTCAGCTACGAGGGGTGGGACACGCCGCCCAAGCTGCTCGCGGCGGCGATGCGCTGCACGGGGCAGCACGGGTTCGACGCGGTGCGGATCGGCGAGCCGGTAGAGGTGGGACCGTATGCGCCGCCGGCGGTCGTGCGGGAGATGGGGCGCGAGGCGCTGTTGAGGTGCCTGGATGCACACGGAATGCGCTCGCTGCGGTAACGCTCGCTCACGCCTGCTTGTGAAGTTGGAAAAGTTCTGACCTATCCTGTGCTTTGCGCGGGAGGAGCGGGTGAGAGTATCCAACAACACCGACAGCGGCAGGTTCAGCTTCCCAATCTGGCTACGGACGGGACGGCTGATCCGCCTGGACGCGCGCTGGGGCGCGCGGGAAGTGAAGTTCAACCCCAATCACGACCCTGACACCGGGCGGTTCACGTTCAAGGGTGCCGGTGGCGGCGCAAACGACGGCGCCGGGCCTGACCGCAAATCGAAGCCGCAGCTAGGCGCGACTTGGGGCGGCACCACATTCTCCGGCGGAGGAGGCGGTTCGGGCGGCGGGGGCGGCGCAAGCGGGTACGAAGCATTACCCGGGCAAACCACGTCGGAACAGGGTGAGGACGCCTTTGTCCGTTCGGAGACGGCCATTGCCCGAGAGCGCTACGACCCGAAAGTGGGTCCGGGTGTCGAGGTTACGAAGAATGGCTATACCTACAAGGTCGACTCGCTCGAACGCACGAACGACATTGATGGGGAGCTGACGCTTGAAAACGCAGCCAGATCGGGAGCCAATCAGACAAAGGCTGGCGGGGCCGATCGCCTGCCTGATGACGATGGCGGCCATTTCATCGCCGCCCGTTTCAACGGGCCGAACAACGCGTTCAACACCTTCGCCCAAAACGCTAACTTCAATCGTGGCGCTTACCGCGCCATGGAAGACGGCTGGGCAAAGGAACTCAAGAGCGGCAAGCAGGTGTTCGTCGACATCAACGCTCGCTATCCCGGGAGATCAACCCGGCCAGATACTCTCATCGTTAACTGGACCGTCAACGGACAGCACCAACGTCGAGAGTTCGGCAACACACGGAAGGGCCGGTAACATGGCAAAAGATAAGTTCGACCTCCTTGGGCCGGCGCTGGCTGACGTCGGCCGGGAAGCCATGCGGCTTGTTGGCGGTGAGCCCGACGGAGTTCTTGTATATGCAGAAATAGGCGAAGGTTGGGTGGAGCCTAGCCTCTTCAAGGATGAGGAAGCATCGGTGCGGTACGTCGACCTTGGCGCGTCGGCGCTGGGAACGATCATCACCGACGCTTGGTGCATCGAACCTGCCGACAAACGCTGGACAGCAATGCGCTATACTGTCGACCAAGGCAAGTTCCACGCCTCGTTCGACTTTGACGATCTGGAGCATTTGGACGAGACCACGCTCGACCGGCGCACCCGCGTCGTTCACGCGCGCTTCGGCGACAAGCCGATTATCTACCCGCCGCTGCCCAAAGGCGCGATGGAATACCGGCGCGACAGCTAGCCCCTCGTGCCGCCCCCGCAGCACGGCGCGGGTCGGTATGTCGCTAATGGTCAGCGACACACGCCTTTGGGTGATCAGCCGAGCGTGTTCCCAGGAGCCACGCCCACACAGGAGCGTTGCTCACGCCGCCGCCCGCGCCGGCTCCGGCCACTCGCCCACCCACGCGCCGAACGCGGCCGCGTCCATCGGGCGGGCGATCAGATAGCCCTGCACCTCATCGCAGCCGCTCGCCTCGACCACTCGCAGCACCGCGTCCGTCTCCACGCCCTCCGCGACGACGCGATAGTCGAACTTGTGCGCCAGCTCGACCATGGTGCCGACCAGCGCCTGCTTGCGCGCGTCCTCCGCGAGATCGCGCATGAACGACTGGTCGATCTTGAGCACGCTCGCGGGCAGCTGCTGGAGGTAGGACAGGCTCGAATAGCCGGTGCCGAAATCGTCGATCGCGAGTTCGACGCCCGCGTCGGCGATCCGCGCCAGCTGCGCAAGCGCCGCGCTCGAATCGCTCATCATCGCACTTTCAGTGAGCTCCAGCTCGAGGCAGGCGGGCGGCAGCGCGTGCCGCGCCAACCGGGACCGCAGCCGGTCGAGGAAGTCCGCCTCCTCCAGATTGGCGGCGGAAATGTTGACCGACGTCCGGATCGTCAGCCCCGCCCGCCGCCAGCGCGCGGCTTGCGCGACCGCCGCCTCGATCACCCACTCCGTCGTCGCCCGCGCCAGCGCGGTGCGCTCGACCAGCGGGATGAACTCGCCCGGCGACACCTCGCCCAGGGTCGGGTGGGTCCACCGGAGCAGCGCCTCCACGCCGACGCAGCGGCGTGAGGCGAGATCGACCCGCGGCTGGAACACCAGCCGAAGCTGGTCGCCGCTCGCCAGCGCCTCGCCGAAATCGTTGATCAGCGCGAACCGGCGCTGGTGTCCCTGGTCGACCTCCGGCGAATACAGCGCGACCCGCGCCTGCAGCCGCCGCGCGTCCTGCGCCGCGCTATAGGCCTGGCGCAGCAGGTCGTCGCCCGACGCTTCCCCGAGCACGAACGGGACGACGCCCACCGCCGTGGTCGTCACGAAACGCGAGTCCGAGTCGCTCCGCACCGTCTCGAGCATCTCGCGCAGGAGCTTGAAATAGCCGACGCCGTCGACGCCCGGGCGCGACAGAAAGGCGATCTGCGTCGCGGACACCTGATACGCCTTGCGCTTGGGACCCAGCACCGCGCCCAGTCTGCGCGCGCCTTCGCGCGCGAGCGTGTCGACGAAGCCGGGGCCGATCACCCGCACCGCCTCGTCGAGCTGCTCCACCGTGGCGATGTCGACCAGCACCAGGAAGCGCCGTTCGCGCGCGGGCCGGTCGCGCGCGAGGTCGGACAGGTCCTCGACGAATTGCGACCGGTTGGGGAGCCCGCTGACCGGGTCGATGTGCCCCATCGCATGGCGCAGCTCGATCTGCGCCATGACCATGCTGGCGAGATCGGACAATGCGCGCATCTCGTCGTCGGTGACCGCTCGCGGCTCCGTTCCCAGTACGCACAGCGCGCCGAGGCCATGGCCGTGCCGCGTCACCAGCGGTGCGCCCGCATAGAAACGCGTGCCGCCGCGCGCGAGCGGGGTATCCTGGTAGCGCGGGTCGTTCAGCAGGTCGGGCACCGCCAGCGCCCGCGCGCTCTCGGCGACCTGCGCGCACGGAGCGCCGTCGCGCGGGATCGTCCAATGCTCGATGCCGACCCGCGACTTAAACCATTGCCGGTCCGAATCGGTCAGCGACACCGCCGCGACCGGCAGGCCGAAGACGCGGCTGGCCATGCGCGTGATCCGGTCGAAACTTTCGTTCGGCGACGTATCAAGCAGGTCCAGTTGGTGCAGCGCGCGCAGCCGTTCGGCTTCCTTGCCCCGCTCGATCATACCGTTTCCCCGCCAGACGGTGCCCCATGGCGCAACCGTCTTCAACGTCGGCGGAACGAACGCGGTTAACCACCCGCGAACCGGCACCTTTGTTGCGGGTTTGTTGCGGGCGTCGGGCGCTCGCCCCATATTCGGGGGCATGGATATTGCCATCCGCACCAACCTCGCCGAGCCCGAGACCGGCGCCGACTTCGTCCCTCACCGCCCCGCCCGCCCGCCCAAGGCGGAGGGCGGGCGTCCGTTCAGGCTGGTCAGCGAATACACACCGTCGGGCGATCAGCCGACCGCAATCGCGGAGCTGGTCGCTTCCGCGCGCGCGGGCGAGAAGGACCAGGTGCTGCTCGGCGTGACGGGCTCGGGCAAGACGTTCACCATGGCCAAGGTGATCGAAGCGCTGCAACGCCCCGCGCTCATCCTCGCGCCCAACAAGATCCTCGCCGCGCAGCTCTATGGCGAGTTCAAGTCCTTCTTTCCCGAGAACGCGGTCGAGTATTTCGTCAGCTATTACGACTACTACCAGCCCGAAGCCTACGTCCCGCGCTCCGACACCTATATCGAGAAGGAGTCCTCGGTGAACGAGGGCATCGACCGGATGCGCCACTCCGCCACCCGGTCGCTGCTCGAGCGCGACGACGTCATCATCGTCGCGTCGGTCTCGTGCCTGTACGGCATCGGCTCGGTCGAGACGTACAGCGCGATGATCTTCGACCTCAAGAAGGGTCAGTCGGTCGATCAGCGCGAGATCGTCCGCAAGCTGGTCGCGCTGCAATACAAGCGCAACGACGCCGGGTTCGCGCGCGGCAACTTCCGCGTGAAGGGCGATACGCTGGAGATCTTCCCGTCGCACTATGAGGACAGCGCGTGGCGCGTGTCGTTCTTCGGCGACGATATCGAGGAGATCGTCGAGTTCGACCCGCTGACCGGCAAGAAACATGCGTCGCTGGGCACGATCCGCATCTACGCCAACTCGCACTACGTCACCCCCGGCCCGACGATGAAGCAGGCGACCGAGGCGATCCGGCACGAGCTGACCGAGC
>CAXTTU010000106.1:0-9737 GCA_964247225.1 uncultured Sphingomonas sp.
CATATTCGTGGAGCAGCGGCCCCTTGGTGATGATGTTGTAGCCGAGCCCGGCGGTGTGGGTGAGCAGGTTGCGGATCGTGATCGGGCGCGCGGCGGGACGGCTGGCGAGCGAATGATCGGGGTCGGTGAGGACGCGCATGTGCGCGAAGGCGGGGATGTACTTGCTCACCGGGTCGTCGAGCCCGAGCTTGCCCTGCTCGATCAGCATCATCGCAGCAGTGGCGGTCACGGGCTTGGTCATCGAATACACGCGCCACAGCGAGTCTGGGTCGGCGGCGGGGGCGTCGGCTCCGTCCGCGATCCGCCCGGCGGTGACGAACAGCGTCGGTCCGTCCCCTCGCCCGAACGCGCCGACGATGCCGGGCATCTTGCCGTCGCGGACATAGGCGTTGAACAGCGCCGAGGTCTGCGGGAGCAGCGCATTGACCGGGATCGGCATCCGCGGCACCGGCACGACGCGCGGCGACAGCGCGGGCCGTGCCTGTCCCCAGGCGACCGTCGCCGCCAGCGCCAGCGCCGCCGTTCCGAACCAGCGTGTCGTCCTCATCGCGCTCTCCCTATCGCTTCCGCCGCCCGCCTAAACACCGTCGGCAGCCCCGCCTCGTCCAGCCGGTCGACCGGCCACCACTCGCCCGCGACATGCGCGCGCGCCTCCCCGACGGCAAGCGCCAGTTGCAGCGTGAAGTGCGTGAAACCGTGCTCGACCGTTTCGGGCAGCACGCGCCAGTTAGCCGCGGCGGGCGCGCCGTCGAGCCCGGGCGGGGTGTCGATCCAAGGCCCGGTCGGCAACGCGCGCATCCCGCCGAGGAGGCCGCGAGAGGGTCGGCGGACGAGGAGAATTTCAAGTCGGGCGTTTCGCTCCGACTCTGCAACTCCCGTTCGTGCTGAGCTTGTCGAAGCACCGGCGACGCGCACCACCTTTGCCCGTCCTTCGACAAGCTCAGGACGAACGGAGGTGGGAAGATGCGCACAATCGGTGGCTGCGTTCCGCTCCAGCCAGAACACCGTGCCGTACCGCCTTGGCCGCACCTTCTTCGCCGCCTTGACCGGGAACGCTTCGGGCGCGCCGGTCGCGTACGCGGCGCACTCCTCGCGCAACGGGCACAACAGGCAACGCGGCTTGCGCGCGGTGCAGATCGTCGCGCCCAGGTCCATCATTCCCTGCGCGAAGTCGCCCGCCCGCGCGTCCGGCGTGACCACGTCCGTCGCCGCGCGGATCGCCGCCCGGGCACCCGGAAGCGGCGCGTCGATCGCCGCCAGCCGCGCCACCACCCGCTCGACATTCGCGTCGACCACCACCGCGCGCTGACCGTACGCAATCGCCGCCACCGCCGCTGCGGTATAGTCGCCCAGCCCGGGCAGGCGGCGAAGCTCCGCTTCGGTCGTCGGGAACCCGCCCGCCGCCGCCACCGCACGCGCCGCCCGCACCAGGTTCCTCGCCCGCGCGTAATAGCCCAGTCCCGCCCAAGCGGCCATCACCTCCGCCTCGCCTGCCGCCGCGAGGCTCGCCACATCGGGCCAGCGCGTCACCCACGTCTCGAAGCGCGGGCGTACCGTCGCGACGGTGGTCTGCTGGAGCATCACCTCCGACAGCCATACCCGGTACGGGTCCGCCGTCTCGCCCGGCCCCGCGCGCCAGGGCAGGTTGCGGCGGTGCGCGTCGTACCAGGCGAGCAATCGGGGAGCTATCGCGTCAGGGCGCTTGAGCGGCACGGGCGCGCTATGGCATGGGGGCCGCGATGAGCAAGCGCGTGCGTCCCCCCGAGCCCGAACCCGCGCGGTCCAACCGCTCGCGTCAGGTAGCCGAGCTGCTCCCCGACATCGGCCGCGCCGCGTTCCGCCGCTTCGGCTTCATCCAGAGCTCGGTGGTGAGCCGCTGGCCCGAGATCGTCGGGGTGAAGCTCGCGGGCGTCAGTGCGCCCGAATCGATCCGGTTTCCGCATGGGAGCAAGCAGGACGGCGTGCTGACGCTGCTGGTGCGCGGCGCGCACGCGCCGATGATGCAGCACATCGCGCCCGAGATCATCGAGCGGGTCAACCGCTTCTTCGGCTATACCGCCGTTGCCAAGCTCGCGATCCGCCAGGGCGAGGTCGCCGCGCCCGCGCGCGTCGCGCCGCCGTCGCTCCGCCCGGTGCCCGTCGAACTCGGCGACAGCCTCAAGACCGTCGCCGATCCTGAGCTGAAAGCGGTGCTCGAAGGGCTGGCGGGCAGCATCGCCGCGCAGGCGACGGTGAGCGTCCCCGTACTCGGCAAGATACGCTGATGCGCCGCCTCTTCGCCTGCCTGCTGCTCGGTCTCGTCGCCGCGCACCCGCCGGTCCGCCGCGTCGCGCAGCCGGTGGCGCGCGACTGGAACCACACGATCACGCGCACCCCGGCGGGCGAGGTGGTGATCGGCAACCCGGCGGCGCGGGTGAAGCTGACGGAATATGTCAGCTACACCTGCCCGCATTGCGCCGCGTTCACCGCCGAGTCCGCGCCCGTGCTGCGCGCGCGTTGGGTGCGCTCGGGCCAGGTCAGCGTTGCGATCCACCCCGCCGTGCGCGAGCCGCTCGACCTTGCCGCTGCGATGCTCGCGCGCTGTTCGGGGGCGCGGTTCGGCGCGGTCCATGACGCGATCTATGCGGGGCAGACCGCGTGGTACACCAAGGGGGCCGAGTATATTCAGGCCAATGTGACGCAGCTCAACGGTGAAGCCGTGCTGCCCCGCCTCCGCGCGCTTGCCGACGGCGCGGGGCTCACCGCGATTGCGAGCGCGGCGGGCGGCATGACCCCGCGCGCGGTCGCCGCCTGTTATGCGACCGACGCCGACATGAACCGCATCGTCGCGCTGACCGATGACGCGCTGAAGGTGATTGAGGGCACCCCCTCCTTTGCGCTGGGCGGCAAGTTCCTCGGCTTTGCGACCTGGGCCGCGCTCGAACCGCAACTGCGCGCGGCGGGCGCGCACTGAACCCCTTCTCGTTCCGGAGCCTCCATGCGTATCCTTCCCCTCCTCGCCCTCGCCGTGCTGGCGGGGTGTCACAAGCAACCCGACGTGGTGAACGACACCGTCCCTGTCGCCAAGGCGAGCGCGGTCGCCGCGCCCGCCGGGCAGGACTGGACGCAGGTCGTCAGCAAGACGCCCGAGGGCGGCTATCGCATGGGCAACCCCAATGCGGCGCTGAAGCTCGTCGAATACGGATCGCGCACCTGCCCCACCTGCGGCATGTTCGGGCGCGAGGGGATGCAGCCGCTCGAGACCAATTACGTCAAGTCGGGCAAGGTCTCCTACGAGTTCCGCGAGTTCCTGGTCCACGGCCCCCCCGACCTGCCCGCCAGCCTGCTCGGCCGCTGCGGCGGCGCGCAGCCCTTCTTCCCGCTCTTGGAAGCGATGTACCGCGACCAGGCGCAGTTCGAGACCAAGCTGGAGGATCAGGCGGCGACGAGCAAGCTGCAGGCGAGCCTAGCGGGTGCGCAGCCGCCCAAGGTCGCTAACACGTGGGGCGATTACATGGGCTATGTCGATTATGTGAAGCAGCGCGGCATCCCCGAGGCCAAGGCGCGCGCCTGCTTGTCCGACCAGGCGGAGATCAAGCAGCTCGTCGACATGATGCAGGACGCGCAGGGCAACGAGGGCGTGACGGGGACGCCGGCGTTCTTCCTCAACGGCAAGATGCTGGAAAACCAGCTCAGCTGGCCGCAGGTGGAGCAGTCGCTCAAGGCGGCGGGGGCGTAGGGGCGGTCAGCGTACCGGCGTCAGCTTGCCTCCCGCCTCGTCCAGCCGGGTGAAGCGGACCACCGTCACGATCCCGTGCGCCACCCCCGCGCGGGTCGTGCATAGCATCGCGAGCGGACCGGTCGAGCAAGGGCGCGGCTCGGGATCCGTCTCCCGCCATGCCGGATGGTTGTGGACCGTCACTCCAAACCAGACGTCCTGCATTCCGTCGGGTCCGACATCGACCACGCGGTGCGTGAGCACCGCCAAGGTCACGAGCCAGACCAGCAATACGCCCGCGCGAACCCGACCCCTGACCAACGCCACCGCAAGCACCGTCGCGGCGACCAGCAGCTTGACCGCGAGTGGGCCTATGTCCGGCCCCCAAATGGTCGCGGGCGTGCTGCCCGCGAGGAAGAAGGTCTGCGAGGTCCAGATCAGCACAACGATGGAGACGAGCGCGCAGATGCCAGCAATGGCGGCGCTGACGACTAACGGCTTCACTGCGCCCTAACGCCTACAGCCGACGGGATTCTAATCGCGTACGGAGCGACATCGGCCTGAACGGGTGGGCGCTCATTGGGGAACACCACTACGCCGTCCAAAGCCTTGTCCCAGTTATCAACTCGGCGCGCGTCATGGCGGAACAACGCCGCCGAGGTCGGGCCAAGCACTGTGAGGCCCTTGGTGCCGAGGTAAGCCGCTCCGCTCGCACTCCCGCAGCGCGCGTTTCCAGCGAGTCGGCGGGCACCGGCAGAACCGCTACGACATGGCGGTTCGCGGGGCGAGTACCGACCCGGTATGAACCACCGTGCGACGCGAACCCGAGCGCGAACGCGCGGCGACCGTAGGCGTCGTGAACATACTCGCCGAAGTTCGCGACGTTGCCCGGTGTCTCCAGCCGTGCGCTCTTGGCGATGTGGATCGTCGCGGCCCAGACAATAACCTTCGCGGCACGCGGGAGCCGCGCCTTGTACCATCGCAGATTATCGAACATCGCCCGATCGCGCGCGCCGAATCCTGCTGTCGGGTCGGTATCGCTCACGACGAGCCGTCGAAAGTTGTCCAGCATCGCCTTGCGCTCGTCGCCTCCGCTGCTCGCACGGGAAGCGTCGTCCAGACAACCGAGCAAGGCTATTTGGCGGGCGCGCTCGGCGGGAGCGTCCGGCTCGTAGGAGTAGGTCGCCCGAGCGCGCATCGCGGCGCTACACTGGCTCCGACGAGGTTCGGGCAACACCGAAGCGAGCTCATCCGCCATCGGGCCAAGTGAGTATGCCTCCCCTTCCCCACCCAGATTGTCGTCCAAGCCACCGATCAGCAAGCGATCAGCCCGCGCTCGCTCGACCAAGAATGGCGTCATCGCCCGGAACTCTGCGTCACGTTTCCACAGCCCGCCGACCGCGTCGCCGAGCGACGCCGCATCCGCCATCCCGCCATGCCGGAGAGTTCGGTTCCAGGCGAGCGCGTCGTAGATGCTGCCCTCGAACAACACCGCGCTGAAGCGGCAGCGCCCGACCAGCCGCCGCACCAGCGCGGCCTTGAACGCCTCCGTTCGCCCGTCGCCATGCGTTCCACTCTCACCGAGCAAAACGATCTCCCGGCCGCACAGGTCACGGGCGGCGGCTTCCAGAGCCGGAGCGTCGCCCGGGTCAGGCCGCTGCGCGATGCCACCCGTTCCCAAGCCCAATGACAACGCGACTACCGTCGCTAGCCCCCTACCCCCCATAGCCCTTCAACTCGTCCCCCACCACGCGCGTCACATGCAGCACGTTGGTGCTCCCCGGCGTCTTGAACGGCACGCCCGCCATGATGATGATCCGGTCGCCCGCCTTGGCCAGCCCGTGCCGTAAAGCCATGCGCTTCGATTTCGCGACCATCTCCTCGAAGCTGCCCACGTCTTTAGTGTGAACCGACAGCGTGCCCCATAGCAGCCCCAAGCGCCGCGCGGTCTCCAGCCGCGGCGTCAGCACCAGGATCGGCACCCCCGGCCGTTCGCGCGCGACGCGGCGCGGGGTCGATCCCGACGAGGTGAAGCACACGATCGCCGCCGCGCCGACGGTGTTCGCGATGTTCTTTGCCGCCTCGGCCAGCGCGTCGGCGGTGGTGGGGTCGGGCCGCATCACCGTGAAGTGGATGCGGTCGCCGTGCATGGGGTCACGCTCGACCGCTTCGCCGATCGCGTTCATCATCGCTACCGACTGCACCGGCCAGTCGCCCGCCGCCGACTCCGCCGACAACATGATCGCGTCCGCGCCGTCATAGATGGCGGTGGCGACGTCCGACACCTCCGCGCGGGTCGGGCTGGGCGACTTGATCATCGACTCGAGCATTTGCGTCGCGACCACCACCGGGCGGCCCATCCGCCGCGACACCTCGACGATGCGCTTCTGCAGCGGCGGCACCTGCTGCGGCGGCAGCTCGACGCCGAGGTCGCCGCGCGCGACCATCACCCCGTCGCAATGCTCGATGATCTCGTCGAGCCGCTCGATCGCCGACGGCTTCTCGATCTTGGCGAGCAGCGCCGCGCGCCCGCCGATCAGCTTGCGCGCCTCCGCGAGGTCCTCCGGCCGCTGGACGAACGACAGCGCAATCCAGTCGACGCCCTGGTCGACCGCAAAGGCGAGGTCGCTGCGGTCCTTCTCCGTCAGCGCCGCCATCGGCACCACCACGTCGGGGACGTTCAGCCCCTTGTTGTCCGACAACGGCCCACCGACCTCGACCAAAGTCTCGATATGGTCCGCGTCATGGTCGCTGACCCGCAGCACCAGCTTGCCGTCATCGAGCAGCAACCGCGCGCCCGGCTCGATCGCGGCGAAGATCTCGCGATGCGGTAGCTGGACACGGCGCGCGTCGCCCGGCGCGGGGTCGTGGTCGAGCGTAAAGGTGGCACCCGTCACCAGCTCCACGCGCCCGCCCGCGAACCGCCCGACGCGCAGCTTGGGCCCTTGCAGGTCGGCGAGGATCGTGGTCGGTCGCCCGAACCGCTTTTCCAGCGCGCGGATCGCCTCGATCACCGCGACCTTGCCCGCCTGGTCGCCATGGCTCATGTTCACCCGGAAGGCATCCGCGCCCGCCTGGAACAAGGTCGCGATCATCTCGGGGCTGCTCGACGCGGGGCCGAGCGTCGCGAGCACGCGCACCTTGCGCGAGCGGGGTGACAGGGCCTTCATACGTTGATCCTCGGCTTGTAGGCGCGCCGGTCTAAAGGGTAAGCGGGGGGACGCAACCGGACAGGCGCCCATGACCCTAGACGATATCGACGATGCCACCGCCGCCGCCGCGTTCCGCCGGTTAGCGCTTCACCTGCAACAGCGCGACGACGCGGCGAACATCGAGCTGATGGGGCTCGCTGGGTTCTGCCGCAACTGCCTGGGCGATTGGGTTGCTGAGGCGAGCGAGGGTACGCTCGACAAGACCGCCGCGCGTGAGGCGGTTCACGGCATGACCGCCGCCGATTGGAAAGCGCGCCAGCCCGCCGCCACGCCCGAGCAGCTCGCGCGAATGGAGGCGAGCCTTCAGCGCAACGAGGAGGTGCGGCGGGGTTGAGGGCGCGCGCGCGCTCGCCTAAGCGCCCCGCTCCCGATTCACCATGACGAGCCACCCATGACCGACAATGTCTCCGCCGAGCAGCTGCTCCAGTTCATCGAGCGTATCGAGCGGCTGGAGGAGGAGAAGAAGCAGTTCGCGGACGACATCAAGGACGTGTATTCGGAGGCAAAATCGACCGGCTTCGACACCAAGACGATGAAGCACATCGTGCGCCTCCGGAAGATGGAGAAGCACCACCGCGACGAGGCGGACGCGCTGATCGAGACGTATCGAAAGGCACTGGGGCTGCATTGAGGCGCGGTCGTTGAGCGGGGAGCCGACCTGCCCTAAGGGGCCCCCGCAAAGTACCACTTTGCGGGGATAAAATGGCAGGCCACAGCAAATACAAGAACATCATGTATCGTAAGGGCGCGCAGGACAAGAAGCGCTCGGCGTCGTTCAGCAAGCTCAGCCGCGAGATCACCGTCGCGGCGAAGTCGGGGCTGCCAGACCCGGACGCCAACGCTCGCCTCCGCGCGGCGATCAACGCCGCCAAGGCCGCGTCGATGCCCAAGGACAATATCCAGCGCTCGATCGACAAGGCCGCGCGCGGCGAGGGCGAAGACTATGAGGAGATCCGCTATGAGGGCTTCGGCCCCGGCGGCGTCTCGCTGATCATCGAGGCGCTGACCGACAACCGCAACCGCACCGCCACCAATGTGCGGACAATCGTGTCCAAGAATGGCGGCAATCTCGGCGCGTCGGGCTCGGTCAGCCACGGGTTCGACCGGATGGGGCTGATCACCTACCCCGCCAAGGCGGGAAGCGCGGACGCGGTGTTCGAGGCGGCGCTGGATGCGGGCGCGGAGGACGTGTCCTCGACCGAGGACGGGCACGAGATCTGGACCGCGACCGACGCGCTGCACGAGGTCGCGAAAGCGCTCACCCCCGTGCTCGGCGAACCGGAGGGCGCGAAGCTCGCCTGGAAGCCGCGCGACACCGTCGCGGTCGGCGAGGGCGAGGCGGAACAATTGTTCAAGCTGATCGATACGCTCGACGACGACGACGACGTGCAGACGGTGTGGGGCAATTACGAGGTCAGCGACGAGGTGATGGAGCGGCTGGGGTAGCTTGCGCGGTAGCAGGCGGCGATAAAAAAGGTGGGTCACGCGGAGGCGCGGAGGCGCGGAGGGGTTGGTATCTGGGCCACCCTCATCAGTCACTCTTACGTTAGACTATAGAGCGGCCGAAGGCCGCAGGAACTGTGAAATGGCGCGTTTGCTAATTGCTCACCGAACGGCCCCCTCCGCGTTTCCGCGCGTCCGCGCGAACCGACTTCTTTCTTGATCATCCTCGGTCTCGACCCCGGGCTCGGCACGACCGGCTGGGGCGTTATCCGCGCGGAGGGCAACCGGCTGTCGCACCTCGCCAACGGGCGGCTCAAGACCGACAGCGCCGCCCCGCTCGCACGGCGGCTCGCGCATCTTGACACCATGCTCGCCGCGATCCTCGCCGACCATGCGCCGGGGGCGGCGGCGGTCGAGGAGGTGTTCGTCAATTCCAACCCGCAATCGACGCTCAAGCTCGGACAGGCCCGCGGGGTGGTACTACTCGCGGTCGCGCGCGCGGGGATCGAGCCGGGCGAATATGCGCCGACATTGGTCAAGAAGGCGGTCGTCGGCACCGGCGGGGCGGAGAAGACGCAGGTTCACGCGATGGTTGCACGGCTGCTGCCCGGCACGAAGATTGACGGCCCAGACGCGGCGGACGCGCTCGCGGTCGCGATCACCCACGCGCACCACCTCGCGAGCGCGCGGCGGGTGAAGTGAAGAAGGGTGCCTCACGCAAAGACGCAAAGGCGCAAAGAAAGAAGTTTCAAAGCAGAGGTACGGCGATCGCGCGTTGCGTTTGGTGATGGGCCCGCCGCGCCAGCGGCATCGCCGGAAGGACAGTCGCCACTGGCGCGACGTCATGTCGGTGGACGGGAGTGCGACCCCTCCCCTTTTCTCGCGCGCCCTCCCTCCCTTGCGTCTTTGCGGCTTTGCGTGAGCCATTCTTCCTCGCTCCACCCTGACCGTGACGCGACGACCGCCGCAGGCTAGGCACGGACCATGATCGCGCACCTGAAAGGCCGTCTCGACTCCACCGGCATCGATCATGCCGTGATCGACGTCGGCGGCGTCGGTTATCTCGTCGGCGCGTCCGCGCGAACGCTGGCGGCGCTGGGGCCGGCGGGCGAGGCGGCGACATTGTTCACCGAGATGCTCGTCGCGGAGGACTCCATCCGCCTCGTCGGCTTTGCGCGCGCGGAGGAGCGCGACTGGTTTCGCCTCCTCACCGGCGTGCAGGGCGTCGGCGCGCGGGTGGCGCTGGCGATCCTGTCCGCGCTCGACGGGGCGGAGCTGACCCGCGCGGTCGCCGCGCAGGACAAGGCGACCGTGGCGCGCGCGAACGGCGTCGGGCCCAAGCTCGCAGAGCGGATCGTGCGCGAGCTCAAGGACAAGGTCGGGGC
>CAXTTU010000107.1:0-6602 GCA_964247225.1 uncultured Sphingomonas sp.
GAGCGCTGCCCTCCGAAGGCAGAGGTCACAGGTTCGAATCCTGTCGGGTGCGCCAGCCTCGGTCGGACCTCTTCGACAGCGGATCGACCGCGCCGAAGGAGCCCGTCGTGCCGCTACTCCCCGAACCCGCCCCGTCCACGCCATCGCAGCGGCGCGCGAGCGTCGCGGCGGTGTTGCTGCTGTTCGCCGCGGGGGTGTTCACGTTGCGCGGGTTCCTGCCCGCGCTGATCTGGGCGGCGATCTTCGCGATCGCGATGTGGCCGAGCTTCGACCGGCTGGCGTCACGCTTCCCCCGTCACCGGCACGAGCTGTTGCCCGCCGCGGCGGTGCTGGCCGTGTTGCTGGTGTTCGTGGTGCCGGTGCTGATGGTCGCGCTGCCGCTCATCACCGATGCGCACGCGGCGGCGGACTGGATCGCGCAGGCGCGCGCGCATGGTGTCCCGCCGCCGCCGATCTTGTCCCACCTGCCGTTCAGCGAGCGGCTGATCCCCTTGTGGCAGCGCAACCTTGGTCAGCCGGGCGACATTTCCGCTATCCCCGCGCGCCTGATGCAGGGCGGGCTGATCGAGACCGCGCGCGGTGTCGGGGCGGAGGCGCTGCACCGCGTCGTGCTGCTCGCGTTCATGCTGCTGGCGCTGTTCTTCCTGCTGCGCGAGGGCGACGAGGTCGGGCGGCAGGTCCGCGCGGCGAGCGCGCGCGCGTTCGGGCCGCGCGGCGAGCGGGTCGGGCGGCAGGTGATCTTGTCGATTCACGGCACCGTCAACGGACTGGTGCTGGTCGGGCTGGCCGAAGGCGTGCTGCTCGGCATCGTCTATTGGTTCGCGGGCGTCCCGCATCCGGCGCTGTTCGGGCTGGTCACCTTCGTGCTCGCAATGGTGCCGTTCGGCGCGGCGGTCGCGTTCTGCCTTGCGGGGCTGTTGCTGCTCGGGCTGGGCGAGCCGGTCGCAGCGGCGGTGGTGGTCGGGGTCGGCTTCGCGCTCACCTTCACCGCGGACCATTTCATCCGCCCGGCGCTGATCGGCGGCGCGACGCGGCTGCCGTTCCTGTGGGTGCTGCTCGGCATCCTTGGCGGGGTCGAGGCGTGGGGCCTAGTGGGGCTGTTCCTCGGCCCCGCGATCATGGCGGCGCTGATCCTGTTGTGGCGCGAGTGGGTCGGCGATCACCCTGGGCCGCTCGACCCGAAAGAGGCGCGCGCGGGCGGCTGAGGGCACGCGACTATGACCATAATTGGTTGATCGGCCGCGCGGAAATGGGTGACGAGCACCTGATGGCAAGGGTGAGCGACCCCGCCTCGCGCCGTGCGTTTGAACGATAGTCCAACCAGCCGGGGCTGCGACCCGCTGAAACGACACGGGCCGCCGCTCCGGTAAGGAGCGACGGCCCGTGTTCGTGAGCGCCGGTTAGAACTGGGCGTTGAGCGAAACGATGAACGCGCGCGGGCTGCCGATCTGCGCGAAGGGCACCGTGTAGGTCGTGGTCGAACCGCCCGAGAAGCCGCCAACATAGAATTTGTTGAACGCATTCTGCAAGTTGAACTGAAGATAGGTGGTCTTGTTCAGCCCGACAAAGTCCAGATCCAACCGCGCGTCGAAGTCCACGGTGGTGTAGGCGGGCGCCGAGGAACCATAGGCGGTGTAGGAAAAGCCGCGCGTCCCCGTGAACGTCGTCGGCACGGTGTCGACGGTGGGGCAGATCTGGTTGACCAGCGCCACGGTGCAGCCCGTCGCGGGCAGGTTCTGGTCATTGAGGTAACGCTGCCCGGTCCGCTTGATCTGCGCGCCGATTTCAAGCGAGCCGAGTTCGGCCTGCACGCGGCCACCCGCGGTATAGACCGGAGCGCCCGACTCCCGCTTGCCCGCGGTGAGCGCGAGGATCGGCGCGTTCGCGACCGTGCAGTTGTTGGTGGTGTTCGCCGCGGTCAGCACCGCCGGACAATTGCCGAGCGCCAGATTGTTCTTGATTTCCGACTTCAGATACGAGCCGTACACGTAAAAGAGCAGTTCGTGGATCGGCCGGTAGGAGAAGCTGCCGTCGATGCCGTATTTGTCGACCCGGCCGAGGTTGCGGTACAGCGTCGCCTGCGTGTCGGGGTCGAACGCGCTCGCCAGCCGGTTGGTGAAGCGGGTGTACCAGGGGCCGACCTGCGCCTGGATCTTGCTCGACGTGTACCGCACACCGGCATCGAAATTGTCGGTCGTCTCCGGCACGGGGGTCGCCGACGGCGTCCCGAGCGGGAAATAGAAGGCGTTGTACAGATTGTCGGTGCCCGGAACCTGCAAGCCCTTGGAATAGCTGCCAAAGAAACTCGCATGATCGGCGAACTTGAAGGTCAGGCCGCCATTGGGGAGCACGCGGTTATACTTGAACACCCGGTTCTGCGGTGTGGCGAAACCGGTCACCACGGTCGCGCCCGAGGTGGGGTTCGTGGTGACCGAATACGGGTTCGCCGCAGCATAGATGGCGTTGGAGGTCGTGTTGCCGCGCCCGAAACAGTCGACGTTGCCGGTCGCGGAGGTGGTGAAACAGAAGTTGGTCAGGTCGCGCTTGAAGAACGGCGCGCGGACGCCGAGCTCAACCGTGAGCCGGTTGTCAATGAACTGCCCGCGATACACGCCGCTGACCTGATCGAGCAGCGCAAAGGAGAGGCGGTCGCGCTTCTCCAGGATCGTGCCGTCCACCGCGCGCAGCGGGTTGTTGATCGGGAACACGTCGAACGGCACGCCGTTCGGCTGCAGCGCGCCGACCTCGCCCGTCTGACGATGGCGGCCATAATCATGCGTGTAGGCGATGCGGACGCTCTGATTGTCGGTGAGGTCGTAGCGCAGCGACGAGATCAGGATGTAGCGGTGCGTCACCGTCTGGCTCGGCGCGAGCAGCGTGACGCCGCCGGGCGTGGTCACACCCCCTGCGGTAATCGAACGCTCGAGCAGGTCGCCGTCGCCGTTGAGGTCCTCGCCCGCATAGGGGCTGCCGCCGACATAGCCGTAGAGCGGCGTCGTGATCGCGCCGCGGGTCGCGTTCGCGGTCTGGGTAAAGCCGCCCTCGCGCCCGGTCGTCGTCCCGCCGCCGTTCGCCTTGACGTATTCGTACCCGGCATCGACGCTCAGCACCAGCTTGGGCGCGAGCGTGTAGCGCGAGTTGATGCGGATGTTGCCGTTGTTAGACGGGTTGTACCGCTCGTCATAGCTGGTCCCGCAGGTGTTGGGGACCTGCGTCGTCCCCGTCACGCCCTGCGCGATCTGGCAGCGCGCGACATGATAGGGCAGCTCGTCCCGGCTGATCGGGAAACGGTTGGTGGAGGCGGTGCCGGGCGTCCGGAGCGCGCCGACGACCAGCGTCGGCACACCATTCGCACCCATACCGCCGGTCGAGGTCAGGATGTTGCTGTCGGTACGCAGCGGCACCGACCCGAAAAAATTGTTGCGATTGACGTTATAGTTGAAGGCAGCTGAGATGAAGTCGCCATTGGACCCGAGCGGCTGATAGAGCTTGCCGTTATACTGGTTCTTCTGGATCTTGCCGAAATCGTTGAACACGACGTTGTTGGTCGCCTGGCTGGCGGAGAGCCACGCCTTGGTGCCGAACGAGGTCAGCACGCCGGTGTTGATTAGCCCGAACACGCGGAAATATTTGTAGTCGCCGACCGATCCGACCAGCCGCGCGCCGAACTTGTCTGTCGGAACGATGCTGCGATAGTTGACGGTCGAGCCGGACGCGGACGCGGTCGGCGAATCGACGTCGGTCGTGCCGAGGTTGACGTTGACCTGATCGATCAGCTCGGGGTCGAGCTGCTGGTTGCCATAGATCGCATAGTTGCCGGTGTCGTTGAGCGGCAGGCCGTCGAACGTCTGGCTGATGCGAGTGGAATCAAAGCCGCGAATCGTGAGCGTGCCGCCCGCCGAGCCGAACGGGTCGTTGTTCTGGTAGCTGACGCCCGGCAGGTTGTTGATGATCTCGTCCACCGACTGGCCGGGGGTCTGACGGCTGATGAACTCCTGTGTCAGGACCTCGCGCGCCTTGGGCGTGTCGGGGGTCTGGATGCCACCCACCGCGACGGGTCCGCGCGTGCCGGTCACGACGACCTCATGCTCCTGGTCGACGGTGCCGGTCGACTGGGCATAGGCCGCCGCCGGAATCGAGAACGCGGCAATGGCCGCGCCCGTCAGCAACTTCGTGCGCATATTCAAGATGTTCCCTAGCCACCCGCGCGTCACGGGTTCCTGACGCGCGCCCTGCCCGTCTTTTATGTCGGATCGGTGACAGGCGGGAGTCGGGAGAATGGGGCCGGGCTGATTCTGATCTGCTGCGTTGCAAGAAAGACACGGCGCAGCGCGGCAGGCGGCCAAGCCCGCCTGACTCGCGCCAGCCCGGCCGGCGGGTGGCGGAGCCAGTCCGTCCGACGTCACGGGCTTCGCCCGTAACCGGGCCGAGTGAGTCTATGGTGTGCTACGACCCGGGCGGATGGGCGTCAGGCAGACGCGGTCGCATTCCCGGTAGCGGCCACGATGTCCGCCCAACCGCCCTCGTCCACCACCCTGACCCCCAACTCCGCCGCTTTCTTCAGCTTCGACCCCGCCCCCGGCCCCGCCACCACCAGGTCGGTCTTGGCCGACACCGACGCCGCCACCCGCGCGCCGAGCGACTCGGCCTGGCGCTTCGCCTCGTCGCGGCTCATCGTTTCCAGCGTGCCGGTGAACACCACCGTCTTGCCGCTCAGCTCCGACGCACGCGCCGCGTGGACGACATCGGCGGGGGCTACCTGGGTGAGCAGATCGCGCACCGCGTCCGCGTTACGAGCCTCCGCAAAGAAATCGACCAGCGCCAGCGCGACCTCCGGCCCAACCCCGGGCGTCTCGACGATCGCGGCCAGCTCCTTCGCCGTCCGCGCGAGCAGCTTGTCGTCCGACTCGCCCACCGCCTGCAGCATCGCCTCCCGCGCGGCCACCGCCCGCGCGATCATCTCGGACAGCGCCGCCCAGCTCGTCCAGCGCCGCGCGAGGTCGCGCGCGGTCACCTCGCCGACATGCCGGATGCCGAGCGCGAACAGAAAGCGGTCGAGTGGGGGCGTCCGCTTCGCGTCGATGGCGGCGAGGAGGTTGCGCGCGCTCACCTCCGCCCAGCGCTCGCGCGCGAGCAGGTCCGCCTCGCGGATGCGGTAGATGTCCGCCGGGGTCTGGACCAACCCGTCGGCGAAGAACGACTCGATCGACGTCGTCCCCAGCCCCTCGATGTCGAGCGCATGGCGCGACACGAAATGCCGCAAGCGCTCGACCCGCTGCGCCGGGCAGACCAGCCCGCCCGAACAGCGCCAATCGACCTCGCCCGGCTCGCGCTCCAGCGCGGAGCCGCACTCCGCGCAGTGGGTCGGGAAGCACCAGGCCGGGCGCTCGACGTCGCGGGTCAGGTTCTCGACGATTTGCGGGATCACGTCGCCCGCGCGCTGGAGCACCACGCGGTCGCCGGGGCGCACGCCCAGCCGCTCGATCTCGTCCGCATTGTGGAGCGTCGCATTGGTGACGACGACGCCGCCCACCGTCACCGGCTCCAACCGCGCGACGGGGGTGATCTTGCCCGTCCGTCCGACCTGCGTGTCGATCGCGTTGAGGGTGGTCTGCGCGCGCTGTGCCGGGAACTTGTGCGCAATCGCCCAGCGGGGCGAGCGCGCGGCGAACCCCAGCCGCGCCTGCCAGTCGAGCCGGTCGACCTTATAGACAACCCCGTCGATGTCGAACGGCAAGTCCGCGCGTTTGCGCTCGATCGCGCGATAATGCGTCAGCGCGCTTTCCAAATCCGTCACCGTGACGAGGTCGGGGGAGACGGGAAACCCCCAGGCTTCGATGGCGCGCATCACCGCCGTTTGCGTCTCGCCCGGCACCGCCGACGCCTCGCCCCAGCCATGCGCGAGGAAGCGCAGGGGGCGGCTGGCGGTGACGGCGGCGTCCTTCTGGCGCAGCGACCCGGCGGCGGCGTTGCGCGGGTTGGCGAACTGGCGCGCCTTCGCCAGGTCCTCCGCCTCGGCGAGCAGGCGCGCGTTGAGCGCGGTGAAGGCCCCCTTCTCCATATATACTTCGCCGCGCACCTCGAACACGGCGGGCGCGTCTCCGCGCAAGGCGGCGGGAATATCGGGCATCGTCAGCACGTTGGCGGTGACGTCCTCCCCCACCGCACCGTCCCCCCGCGTCAGCGCGCGGACCAGCCGCCCGCCTTCGTAGCGCAGCGAACAGCTCAGCCCGTCGATTTTGGGCTCGGCGGTGAGCGCGATCGCTTCATCCTCCTCCAGCCGGAGGAACCGGCGGATGCGGGCGAGGAACTCGGCCACCTCCGCGTCGGCAAACGCATTGTCGAGGCTCGTCATCGCGCGCGCATGGGCGACCTTGGCGAGCGGCGAACTGGCGACGCTGCCCACCCGCTGCGACGGGCTGTCGGCGCGGATCAACTCGGGATGCGCCGCCTCCAGCGCCCGGTTACGCGCGACCAGCGCGTCATAGTCCGCGTCGCTGATCTCCGGCGCGTCCCCGTCATGGTACAACCGGTCATGCCGCGCGATCTCGGCGGCGGCTTCCGCCTGGATCGCCCGGTCGCCCTCGATGATGCCGATGGCT
>CAXTTU010000107.1:6639-9719 GCA_964247225.1 uncultured Sphingomonas sp.
CGGCGGCGAGGAATGACAGCTCGGCGGCGGGGTCGGCGTGCGTGGACATGGGCTTCTGGCTAGGCGACGCGCGCGCGGAAACAAAGCCCCCTCGCCCCCGCCCTTCGCCCCGTGTAGAAGCATCGCCGTGGCCACCCTGCCCGCTCCCTCCCCCGCCGGGCCTGCACCGGTGAACCCGTCGGAGCGACGCGCGGCGGTGTCGGTGCGACCGTTCTTCGAGGACAAGACGCGCGCCTTCTGGACGCTCCAGGCCGCCGGGTGGACCGGCTACCTGATCCTGCGCGGGGTGACGGCGATCGGCAACGGGCCGAGCCTTCAGGTGATCGTCCCCGTCATCATCGAGGCGATCATCGGCTATTGCCTGACACTGCTGATCTCGACGCTGTACGGCTATTACCGGCAGCTGGGGCGGCTGGTGGGCATCCCGCTCACCGTTCTGACGCTGGGCGTCGCCACACTTATCTACGCGGTGCTCGACGCGTTCGCCTTTTCCTTCATGAAGCCGACGCCCGCATCGCTCGATGTGGGCCTGCTGTTCGGAACGCTGTTCACCAACTTTACCGTGCTGGCGGGCTGGTCGGCGCTCTATTTCGGCGTCAACTTCTACCTGATCGTCGAGGAACAGGCGGACCAGATGGTCGCGCTGGAGCTTCAGGCCTCCACCGCGCAGCTGGCGATGCTACGCTATCAGCTCAACCCGCATTTCCTGTTCAATACGTTGAACTCGATCTCCACCCTGGTGATGCTCAAGCAGACCGAGCGCGCGAACGCGATGCTGTCGCGACTGTCCTCGTTCCTGCGCTACACGCTCGCCAACGAGCCGACCGCGCATGTGACGATCGCGCAGGAGGTCGAGACGCTCAAGCTCTATCTCGAAATCGAGAAGATGCGCTTCGAGGACCGGCTCCGCCCCCGGTTCGAGGTCGACCCGCGCGTAGCCCGCGCGCGGCTGCCCTCCCTGCTGCTCCAGCCCCTGGTGGAGAACGCGATAAAATACGCGGTCACCCCGCAGGAGGACGGCGCGGAGATCTGCGTGGAGGCACGGCTCGCCGGGGAACGGGTGCAGATCGCCGTGTCCGATACCGGCCCGGGCTTGCAGGATGCAAAGCCCCGCGTCAGCCTTTCCACGGGCGTGGGGCTCGCCAATATCAGGGACAGGCTGGCGCAGGCTTACGGGCCTGACCAGAAATTCGAAACACGTTCCGCCGCCGGCGGGGGATTCGCGGTCGAGATCGAGATCCCCTTCCAGCTCGAGGAACCGGCGAGAGAGACTGCATGACGATCCGCACCATATTGGTTGATGACGAGCCGCTGGCGATCCAGGGGTTGAAACTACGGTTGATGCCGCACGAGGATGTCGAGATCATCGCAAAATGCCAGAACGGGCGCGAGGCGATCAGCGCGATCAAGACACTGAAGCCCGACCTCGCCTTTTTAGACATTCAGATGCCGGGGTTCGACGGCTTCTCGGTCGTGCAGGGATTGATGGACGTCGAGCCGCCGCTCTTCGTGTTCGTCACCGCCTATGGCGACCACGCCCTGCGCGCGTTCGAGGCGCAGGCGGTGGATTACCTGATGAAGCCGGTCGAGGAATCCCGCCTTGCGGACACGCTCGACCGCGTCCGCCGACGGATGGCGGAAAAGAGCAGCGTCGGCGAGGCGGAGAAGCTGAAAGAGGTGCTGACCGAGGTCGCGCCGGAGGCCGCCGCCGACATGGCCGAGGGCGGCGACGCGGCGCACGCCTCCAACCGCTTCGAACGGATGATCAACATCAAGGACCAGGGCCAGATTTTCCGCGTCGACGTCGACACGATCGAGCGGATCGATGCGGCGGGCGACTATATGTGCATCTACACCGGCGAGCAGACGCTGATCCTGCGCGAGACAATGAAGGACCTCGAAAAGCGCCTCGACCCGCGCCGCTTTCAACGGGTGCACCGCTCGTGCATCGTGAACCTCGATCTCGTCAAGCAGGTCAAGCCGCACACCAACGGCGAATGCTTCCTGGTGCTGGGCTCAGGCGCGAGCGTCAAGGTGAGCCGCAGTTACAGGGAGGTGGTGGCGCGGTTCGTGCACTAGGACGCGTCGGGCGAGGCGGCGAGCTCAGCGAGGCACATAGCCTTGATCGGCTCAAGATTGCGCGCCGCTGCCCAGACGTAATCGGTCAAGATTGCGTCATAGTCGTGGAAGGCCACGTTTCGGAAGGTGTACATTGCGTGCCAGGATACCTCAGGGTGCCGCGCCTTTAACTCTTCCGAAAGCTTGTGAGCGTTCTCGCCGACATGGCTCAACCTGAACGCAGCGAGGTCCTGCTCGTCCTTATCGGCCTCGAAGGCGCTCAGCTCCTTTGTCTTCAGGCGGCGCTCAAGATGGTCGACCAACTCTACAATGGTCTCAAGCCGATCCCGATCGCGTTCAGACAGCATCAGAACACCTGCACCAAATCCGCTTCGACTCGCGCTCGAAAACGAGGTTTGAACGCGTCCAGAGGAACGAAGTCGACCCGAGTCCCCAAATGATCGATCAGGTCGTGCAGTATACCCGCCTGATCGAACAAGCTGAACGGTACCTCTTTAGGCACACGAAAAGCTAAGTCCACGTCCGACTCGTCCCCGGCCTCGTCGCGCGCCACCGAGCCGAACAGGTACAGCGCCGACAACCCCTGCCGCCGCAGGTCCGGCTCCATCCGCTTCAGGCGGTCAAGGGCCTCTTGTCGGCGCATCGCTTTCATGTGCGGCGGACGCGCTCGGCTTGCAAGCCGAAGCTCGCCTCAGCCCTCCTCGGCAGCGTCGCCCTCGACCGCGCCCGCGCCCGCGCCCGCGTCCCTGAACCACGCCTCGACCGGCCCCGACAGCTTGAGCGTCAGCGGCTGGCCGTGCCGGTCCACCTTCTTGCCGAGCGCGACGCGGATCCAGCCTTCGGACAGACTGTATTCCTCTACATCGTTGCGCTCCGCGCCCTTGAAGCGGATGCCGACGCCGCGCCCGAGCAGCGCTTCGTCGAAATAGGGGCTGCGCGGGTTGGAGGACAGGCGGTCGGGGGGCGTGTCGGTCATGGCGGGCGGGCTCTGGCGCAAGCGC
>CAXTTU010000108.1:0-9696 GCA_964247225.1 uncultured Sphingomonas sp.
GCCTTCGCCTCCAGCTCGTGCAGCTCCTTGTCCAGGCGCGTGAAGCTCTGCCGGGCCCGCTGGAGCGTCAGCCCGCCGGTACGGCCGAGCTCGGCACCGTCGCCGCCGAGGTAATCGCGCAGCAGCGTGCGGATCAGCAGCAGCTCGTACATGTCGGCGAGCCGGTCGGGCGGAACCGATCCGTCGATGGCGGCACGGCGCAGCCCCGTGAGGTCCACTTCATCAAGCGCGCGACCATACCGCAACAGGTCAGCCGCAAGGCGCACGCCCGTCTCGTCGCTCGCCATGGCGGCGAGCCGCTCCGCGAGCGCCTCCCAGGTCCCCGCCAGCGTGGTCGCCGTCAGTCCGGCGGTCTCCTCAAGCGCCCGGTCACACGCGCGCCATCCCTCCGCCGCCTTGCGCCACAGGTCGCCCGCGGCGACCATCCGTTCGAGCAGCGCGACCGGCTCCGCGCTGGCGATCAGCGTCGGGAGGATCGGCAACGGCCCCTCGATCTCGCGCAAGGTGTCGGCATGGGCCAATGCCCGGGCGAGCGGCTCCAGCGGGGCACCGACCTCGCCGACCCACTCGAACCCCGCCTGCGCGGACAGCGCGGCGAACTCGTCGGCCGCTGTCTCCAGCACCTCCAGACGGTCGGCGAGGTCCTCCCCGTCGCGAACGATCTGCCCGTCGGGGAGGGCACCGACGGCGCTCAACGCCCGGGTCAGCGCCTCCAGAGCCTGCTGGCGGGAGGCCAGCACCTCGCCGACGCCCGCGACGGGGTCGGCGTCGAGCCCGGCGGAACCGGCTTGGTCGAGCATCGGCGACACCCGCGCCATCGCTGCCGCCACCCGCACCCGCTCATCGGCGGACAGCGCCAGCCAGCGCCCCAGCGCCGCGTCGGCACCCGCATCCGCCAGCTGTCGCCGCGCGTCGATCAGCATGGCGCGTGCCCGCTGGATCGCGTTCCAGTCCGAGTCCACACCCTTCCAGAGCACCGCCGGGAACCAGCCGGCAGCGGCGCTGTCGCGTTGAAATGCGGCAAGCTGGTTCAGGTGTCGCGCCAGCCCACGCAGCAGGTCCGCCGTCGCCAGCCGGTCCGTGGGGTCGCGCACCAGGCGGCCTGCGCGCTGGCGGGCGGCTTTGAACGCGCCCCCGAACAGTCGCGCAAATGCGCCGCTGTCGCTCAGAACGTCGGCGTCCTCTTCGAGAGCATCCGGCGCGGCGTCCATCGCTCCGTCTGTCACGTCCCTCGCCAGCGCCCGCCGCTCCCCGCGCAGCGCGGCGGCGCGCAGCCGCTCCCCGTGAAGCGCGGCTTCGGCGACCGGGTCGAGCAGGTCGCTCCGGTAAAGCGCCACGACCGTCGCCGGCTCGCGGGCAAGCGCATCGACCACGCCCAGCGCAACCCGCGTCGCCGCGACGGTGAGCGATGGGTCAAGGCCCAGCCGATCGGCCAGCAAGCGCCGCTCCCCCGCGCTCGCCTGCGCGGTCGCCGCTGCGCTCGTCGTCGCCGCCAGACGCTCGGTCGCCACGGCCACCAAAGGCGGAACGGGACGGACGCCGTCGATGGCCTGCGCGAGTTCGTCGATCGCCGCCGAACCGACCGCCGCGGGGGAGGCGATATCGGCGGCCAGCTTGCCGCAGACCTGCCGCCACCGCGCCTGCTGGCGAAGCAAGGCGCGCGCGGTGTCGGGATAACGCAACGCCGCCCGCGCAATCGGCTCCGCAACCCGCTCGAACGGGGAAAGCGAGGCAAGCTGCGCATCGGCAGCGTCGATTGCCCCGCCCGGTTCCGGCATCGCGAAGCCTGCGATCGCCTGCAGATCGGGACCGGCCCGCGCCACGGCAGCGGCGGCGGCAGCTGCCTCGGCGGCGGCGTGCAGCTGGCGTCGTTGATCGAACGGATCGAGCCGTTGGGCCTCGACCCAGCGGGTGCGCTCGCCCGCCTGGCCGGAGGCGTTCACCGCCGCGAGCGCCGCGCCGAACGTGTCGAGCCGGTCCCGCCGGTCGACCATCGTCGCCCGATCGACCCCGGCCGCATCGGCCGGCTCCCACCGCGCCGCCACGGCATCGACCATCGCGCGATCAAACGTCTCGCGCAACCGGATCTCGCGCCACGCCAGCCAGTAAGCAGTCCGGCCGAGCGCGCCGAGCGGCCGGTCGATCAGCGACAGATAGCGGCGAAGCAGGCCGCGTTGCCCGTCGAGCTGCTGGCGCTGCGACGCCAACACAGCGGGGTCGAGCGCCACCCGCGTCTTCAGCCGCTCGCGCAGACCATCGTAAACATCGGCGCGGTTCGCGTTGTCGCCGTGCAGTTCGAGCAACAACGATCCGAACCCGGACGCGCGCAGCCGGTCGGCCACCACCCGCAGCGCGGCCTGCTTTTCCGCGACGAACAGCACGCGTTTGCCCGCCGCGAGCGCGGTCGCGATCATGTTGGTGATCGTCTCCGACTTGCCGGTGCCGGGCGGTCCCTCGATCGCCAGATCGTGCCCCTCGCCGACATCGATCAACGCGCTGTGCTGCGAGGCATCGGCCGGTCGGATCAGCGCAGGCGCGCGCGCTGCCCATTCGGGCGCGTCGATGTCGATCGTCTTGCCCGACGACGCTTCGCCCGCGACCTGCACCGCGCCGAGCAGGCCGGGCAACAGGCGATGTTCGGCAAAGGCGGCGTCGGGCCAGGCGGCGGGGTCGAGGTCCTTCCACAGGATCATCGGCGGCAACACCGCGAGCGTGACGAAACGGCGCAGCTTCAGGTCCTTGCCTTCCGCCAGCACCCGCGCCGCGCGCACGAAATAGCTTTCGGGCGTCTCCTCCGGGCGTAGGGCCGGCAACGCGGGTCCCCAGTGCCGCCGCGCCTTTTCGAGGAGCGCCACGTTGACCTCCAGCCCATCATCGCCCGCCTTGAGCCGATATTCGTATCGCCCGCGGGCGATCGACGTCTCCAACGTCACCGGCAGCAGCAGCAAGGGGGCGTAGAGCGCGGTTTCGGGCGCGGCCTCCTCGCGCCATTCGACAAAGCCGATCGCCAGCCGGAGCGTGTCGATGCCCGACTCGCGCTGGTGACTGCGATACCGTTCCGAGATCGTCTTGAGGCGGCGCTCCAATTCCTTGGCGGTCAGCAGGACGCGCAGCTTGTCGTCCTCGTGATGCGCCGCGACGTCGTCACCATCGCTTGGCTTGAGGTCGAAAGAGGGGTCGAACCCGTGCGCGCGGGCGATGGCGGCGACATCCAGCGTCTTGCCATAGTCGAGCGCGGGCAGACGCAGCTGGCGACGGACCTCGGCCCGCAGCGCCCGCTCCGCCTGCTGCCACGCCTTGGCGTCGCGCTCGTCGTCGCCGAGTTTGTCGGTGGCGGCGAGGAACGCCTCGTCCGTGAGGCGCGCGCGCTCATAGGCGATCTTGAAGGCGGGGGTCAGTTCGTCCCTGGGCGTCTCGTCCTCGGCGGGCAGCGCGTCGAAGCCGACCGCGCCCTTCGCGATCGCGGCGCACAGCAGGTCGGGGCGCTCGTCGACGATGCGCAGGATGCTCGCGCTGCGCCCGCCATGCTTGAACGAGATCAACGGGTTCTTCTTCCCAAGGTCGATCAGCTTGGTGCGGAGGCCCTCCACCGCCTCCTCGGTCCAGCGGCGGGCGTCGGTCATGGGTTTGGCCTTTTGCGAGAGGGCGGGCGGCGGCGCGACGATGCGCGGCCGTTCTGGTGCAGGTTGGGGCTTGGGATGCAGCTTCGCCGGGGGCGTTCTTGCAGGTGCGATCGGCACTTGAACCGTCGCCCGGGTTTTGGCCGATGTCGGGCGGGCATCGATTATGCCTTGCGTCACAGCTGTATCGATCCAGCCCTCAGCCCAACCTATTGGCGGCAGGCAGTCACAATACTGACTGCGAGAATTGCCGACTTGACGGCGTCGCAGCGCCGAGGTGAGTCCAGCCGCAGATATCCCTACGGGACCTGCTTCCCGGCAGATAGCAAATATCGTTCCGTAAACCGTTTCGACGCCATGCACATCGCTGCGAGCGAAGAACGTTGCGTCTGCATGTTTCCACCCTAGCCGAACGGGCGACCCGGCTGCGGTGGCAGCGGCATGAACCAGAGCATATTTGCCCGGAGCCGCCGCGGGAGGTGGCGTTCCAACCTTTGATGCGCATTCACTACGCAGTCGGGTCACCTGCGCCAGCAGGTCACGGGCGCGGCGCGTGCTACGCTTCCGGAGTTCCCGCTCCACCAGGGCGAGCTCGGCATCGTTCCGCACATTGCGACCGACCTGCGCTTCGAGTTCTTCAAGTGTTTGCTGAAACAAGGGCCGGGTCACCGCGCGAGATCGTCCACGAAGGGCACGCGCGCACCGCTCCACGTTCTGCCTGGCCCCGTCTGGCTGTTCATGCGCCCCCCCGGGCGAAAGCGGCCGCCCATCAGCCACGTCGCGCGACATTGCCGGGTCGGGGCTCGTCTGACCAGACGGCTCGATCGGATCAGCTTCTTCAGCGCTCGTTCGCTTCACCTGTCCATCAGACCGATACAAAGGCCCGCCCCACGACTTTCTGGACCATCCCCATCGACCCGGAGGGCGACAAGCCCGACGGCGACACGCCGCCCGCATCCTTTTCACCGCCCGAGGGACCGTTCGGCTGGGTCGCGGTCGGGGTCCCGATCACCGCGCCGGAATGCAACTGGCTCGAGGCCGTGCTGAAGGTCCTCGATGGGGAGCCCGCGTTCGACGAACTGCCCGGCCGGCTCCGCCAGCTGGTCCACGCGATGCCGGACCAGCCGCTCGGCGTGCTGCATTGCTTCTTCAAGCGCGAGGACAGGCCCGACCTCCGTTTCCGGACATGGGCGCCGGAGCCGGGAAATAGCTTGCGCCGATCGATCTCAGCTGGGCGGAGCTCGGCCAAGGCTGACGCCTGCACACCATCTGCACGGCCTGCGCTCTGGATACGGATCGCCTGCGCCATCGCCGCCTCACCGGCGGGCGTCATCATCCCCGCATCGTGAACGGCGAGGATGACGAGCATGGGGTGGGGACGAGGCGGCATCGCCGCGAAGGTGGCCGGGGTGGTCGCGCTCGTGGTGTTGGGCGAAGTGGTGGTCAACGGCGGTCGCCTCGGCGCGGTGCTGGGTGGGTTCGCGCTGGACTGGGTCGCCGTTCTGTTGCTGACCCGCCCCGCCGTGATCCGGACGGAGGGCGCGCGCATCGCCGCGATCGCAGCGGGCGGGTTCGCGCTGGTGATGGTGGACGATCCCAGCCTGCTTGCCTCCGCGATGTTCTGGACGGCGCTGTCGCTCGCCGCATTGCTGCCTCGTCACCGGTTCGACGACGCGTTCGCCTGGTCGCGGCGGCTCGGCTGGCACGCGCTCGTGGCGGTGGCGGCACCCGTCAGGGACGCGGCCCGCGTTGCGCTCGTTCGCGAGCGGCGGGGACGGAAAGGTAGCGGTATCCGCGGGCTGGCTACGATGCTGGCGCTGCCCGTGATCGGCGGCGCGGTGTTCGTCTCCCTGTTCGCGGGGGCCAACCCTTTGATCGGCGACCTGTTCGCGCGCATCGTCCTGCCCGACGCATGGACGGTCGTCTGGCGCACAGTGCTGGCGGTGGCGATCCTGCTCCCCGTCTGGGCCAGCCTCCGTCCGAGCGCGCGCGCGAGCGCCCTGGCCGGCACGTCGCGCTACGAGACGAGCGCGACACCCGACCTCGCCGTGCCCACGCTCGCGCTGTCGCTCCTCACCTTCAACGCGATCTTCGCGGTCGAGAACGGGCTGGACATCGTGTTCCTGTGGAGCGGGGCCGCGCTCCCTACCGGCGTGACGATGGCCGATTATGCGCATCGCGGGGCCTATTCGCTGATCGTGACCGCTTTGCTCGCCGGCGCGTTCGTGCTGGTGGCGTTGCGGCCCGGCAGCGCGGGGGCGGCGAGCCCGGTCGTCCGCCGGCTGGTCACCTTCTGGATCGCGCAGAACCTGCTGCTCGTCGCGTCGAGCGTGTTGCGGACGCTCGACTATGTCGGGGCGTACGGGATGACGGTGCTGCGGCTGTCGGCGCTCGCCTGGATGGCGCTGGTGGCGACGGGCCTGGGACTGATCGGCTGGCGGCTGCTCCGCGGCAAGAGCGCTGCGTGGCTGGTCAACGCCAATGCGCTGGCGGCGACGCTGGTGCTGGCGGGGGCGAGCGTCGTCGACCTGCGGGCGACGGCGGCGGCGTGGAACGTGCGGGTCGCGCTGGAGCGCGGGCCGGCCGGGCCGCCGCTCGACCTCTGCTACATGGCCGGGCTGGGCTCGTCCGCGCTGGTGTCCTTGGCGGTGCTGGAGACATCTCTGCGCGAGCCTGTGGTTCGCGATCGGGTGACGTGGCTACGCTGGCGGGCGCAGGTCAACACGGCGGCGCGGCAAGCTGATTGGCACCGCTGGACGGCACGCGACGCGCGGCGGCTCGCGGCGGTGCGGGCGATGCGAGGGACGGTCGCGCCGCGGCTGGCGGAGGCACCATTGGGTCGCGGATGCGGCGGCGCGATCATCCCGCTTCCCCCGGCGGCGGTTTCCATCCCCGCCCCGCCGGTGTTGACGGGAGGCGCGCAACGATGATCCTGTGTCCGATGCCCCGCACGATCCTGGTCGTCGACGACGATCCGCACATCCGCCAGCTGCTCGTCTTCGCGCTCGACAAGGCGGGGCTCGGCGCGATCGAGGCCGGCGACGGCGAGGAAGCGCTCGCGCTGGCGGCGGCGCAGAGGCCCGATCTGGTCGTGCTCGACATCAACATGCCGCGGATGGACGGGCTGGAGGTCTGCCGCCGCCTGCGCGCCGCGGGCGAGACGCCGATCCTGTTCCTGTCGAGCCGCGACGACGAGATCGACCGCGTGCTCGGCATCGAGCTCGGCGCGGACGATTATGTCGTGAAGCCGTTCAGCCCGCGCGAGGTGGTGGCGCGCGTCATGGCGATCCTGCGCCGCTCGGCCGCGCACGCGCCCGCGGTCGAGGAAGGGCGCGCGCTCGGCCATGGTCGGCTGCGGCTCGATCTGGAGGGATGGCAGGCGCGGTGGGACGGCGAGGAGGTGGCGCTCACCGTCACCGAGTTCTCGATCCTGCGCCTGCTCGCCTCGATGCCCGCGCGGGTGTTCAGCCGCGACGCGATCATCGACGGGCTGCACGGCCCCGGCTTCGCGGTCACCGACCGGACGATCGACAGCCATGTCCGCAACCTGCGCGCCAAGTTCGCGCGCGCGGGCGCGGGCGACCTGATCGAGACGCGCGCCGGGATCGGCTATCGCCTCGGACCCTGCACGGGCGCATGATCGGTGCCGCCAAGGATTGGGCGAAGCGGCATTGGCCGCGGTTGCGGTTGCGCACGATCCTGTTCGCGACGCTGTTCGTCGTGGCCGCGCTGCCCGGCATGGGCGCGGTGTTCCTGCGCGTGTACGAGAACACGCTGGTGCGCCAGACCGAGGCCGAGCTGGTCGCGCAGGATGCGGCGCTGACCGCGACCGCGGCGGCCATGTGGCCGGGCAGCGCCCCGCGGCTGCGCCAGACGAGCCCGAGCCTCTCGCCCAGTGAAGACACCGGGATCGACCTGAGCAGCACGCGGATCCGCCCCGAGCGACCGGCCCCCGCGCCTGCTCCGGCGCCCTCCGGCGACGCCGTCATGGCCGCCCGCAGGATCGAGCCGGTGCTCGCCGACACTCAGGGAACGACCCTCGCCTCGATCATCCTGCTCGACCGATACGGTCGCATTGTTACCGGCACGTCGGCGCGGGGCAGCTACGCTGCGCTGCCGGAGGTCGCCGCTGCGCTTGCGGGCCACGCCACCACCGTGCTCCGCCGCAACGGCGCGTACCGGGCGACCTACCGGTTCGAGTGGCTGTCGCGCGCCGCCGCGTTGCGGGTCCATCATGCGCGCCCGATCCTGGTCGGTGGCCGCGTTGTCGGCGTGCTGCTGTTGTCGCGCTCCGCTCGCGGTCTGTTCAGGGGAATGTACGAAGATCGCGGCAAGATCCTGCTCGGCGTCGGCGTGATCTTCGGGCTGCTGGTCATCCTGAGCGGCGTGATCTCGCGCGGGGTGACCCGCCCGATCGAGCAGCTGGGCGTTGCGACGCGGGCGGTCGCGAGCGGCGGCGGGCAGGTACCCGACCCGCCGCCGACCGCCGCGATCGAGATTCAAGGCCTCTACGCCGACTTCGCGGCCATGGCGGCGGCGATCGAGCGGCGCTCCCGCTACCTGCGCGATTTCGCCCACGCCGTCAGCCATGAGTTCAAGACGCCGCTTGCGGGCATCCGGGGTGCGGTGGAGCTGCTGGGGGACCATCCGGACATGAGCGCGGCGGACCGCCGACGCTTCCTCGCCAACGCCGATGCGGATGCCAGCCGCCTCGCCCTGCTCGTCACCCGCCTGCTCGACCTCGCGCGAGCGGACATGGCGGGGCCGGACGAGGGTAGCAGCGACGCGATGACGGTGGTCCGCCAGTGCGCGGATGCGTGGCGCGGCAGGGGCATGACGGTGGATGTCGACCTCCCCGCCGACCTGCCCCTCGTCGCGGTGTCCGCGGCGACGCTCGAAACGGTGCTGGCCACCCTGTTCGAGAACAGCCGTCAGGCGGGCGCGTCCACGATCCGGGTGCGCGGGACCATGGACGCGGACAGCGTGACGATCCGCGTTGCCGACAACGGCCCCGGCGTAGCGCCCGCCGACCGCCTGCGTATCTTCGAGCCGTTCTTCACGACACGGCGCGCGCAAGGCGGGACCGGTCTGGGCCTCGCCATCGCGCGATCGCTGCTGGAGACCGCGGGCGGCACGCTCGCGCTCGAAGTCGGCGAGCTGGCGGGCTTCAACGCGAGGATGCCGCGGGCATAGGCCATCGTGACACCGGCTCCGCCCTATCGTCGCGGCCCGTCGATCAGCCGGTAGCCGACGCCCGGGTCGTTGACGATCAGCGTCGGCATCGCCGGGTCGGCCTCCAGTTTCCCGCGCATGTTGCGGACCACCACGCGCAGATACTCGACATGGCCCTCGCGATCGTTCGGCCAGACGGTCTTGAGCAGGTGACGGTGGGTGATCGCGCGGCCCGGAAAGCGCGCGAGTTCGGCGAGGACGTGGTACTCCTTGGGGGTGAGATGCACCTCCGCGCCCGCGCGGGTCACGCGCCGCTCGACCAGGTCGATGCTGACATCGCCCGCAATCACCGCCGCGCGGCCGCCCTCGCCGGCGACGCGGTGGCGCAGCGCGACCCGGATGCGCGCGAGCAGCTCATCGGTATCGAACGGTTTTGTCACATAGTCGATCGCGCCGAGGTCGAGCGCGGTCACCTTTTCCTCCGTCGCGTCGCGCGCCGATACGACGATGACGCTGGCCCCGCTTCGCCTGGCGATCACCGGCAGCAGCTCCAGCCCGTTGCGGTCGGGGAGGCCGAGGTCGAGCAGCACCAGCTCGGGCGACCCGGCGAGCCGCTCGACCGCCTCCGCCGCGGTGGCCGCGTCGGTGACGCGATAGCCCGCGGAGTCCAGCGTGGTGCGGAGCAGACGGCGGATCGCGGGCTCGTCGTCGACGACCAGCACGGTGGCGGCGGTCATGCCGCGACCTCCGCGTCCGCACGCACCAGCGCCGCTTCGGGGAACTCGAGGCTGAACCGGGCGCCGCGCGTGTCGCCGCGGTTCGCGGCGGACACCCGCGCGCCCATCGCCTCGGCGAAGCCCTTGACGATCGCGAGCCCCAGGCCGGTGCCGGTGCTCGACCGGTC
>CAXTTU010000109.1:0-9638 GCA_964247225.1 uncultured Sphingomonas sp.
ACACGCAGATCGGCTTGACGAGCGCCCAGGCGGGCTCGGGCGCGTTCGCGATCGCGGCGTCGACCAGCACGCACGCCGCCGCCGGATCGCCGGTCGCAAGCGCCGCCTGCATCGCGACCTGATACAGCTTGGGGGTATAGTTGTCGGGATCAACGCTCTGCACCAGCGCGCGCGCCGCGACCGGCTCGCCCATCCGCAGCAGCAACCACGCGCGCTCCGCCGCGAAGTCCGCGCCGTTGACGTGCAGGGGCGTAGCGGTCTCCGCCATGAGCGCGCGGCGCAGCGTTATCTCGATCCAGCGCGACGCGAGCGGGCCCTTATAGGCGCGCATCCACGCCTCGAGCATCGGCCCGTCCGCTCGCCCGAAGGCATCCGCGTCGAACCCCGTCTCCGGCAGGCCCACGGCGGAGAGCGACCGGCGCGAGGCGGTGGGCAGCTCATACTCGGCCAGCACCGCCGGATCGATCGTGGGTGTCGGGGTCGGCGTAGGCGAAGCGGACGGCGCGTCGTCCGGCGTGTCGCGCGCGCCCTCGCGCGGGATCGGCTGCACGAACGGGCCCGACGTGGGACGCGCGCGCGGCGACGCAGTTGGCGCGGGCCCCGGTTGTTCCGGCTGGCCGAAGCCGGGCGGCAGAATCGGTTCGGGCCGCTCCTGCGCGACGCTGGCGGCGGCGGCGAGCGCGATCAGCGCGCCGCCCGCGAACAGCCTAGCCCTGGAGATTGGCAAGGTTGACCGCCTTTTCCACCCGCACCGGCGGCTTCTCCCGCGCGCGGCCCGCGAGCAGGAACAGCCCGCCCACCACCACGACCAGCAGGACCACCAGCGTCATCACCGAACGCGACATGCTTCACTCCACGAAGGGCAGGACTTTTGCCCTGCCCGCCCGCGGCTGTATAGCGACGCCTGCGATGTTGCAAAGCCGCTCCCCCGAGCCCCCCGCTCCGCCCGCGCGCGCGTCTTGGGCGGGCAAGCCGATCGTGCTGATCGGGCTGATGGGTGTTGGCAAGACCACCGTCGGACGCCGCCTCGCGACCCGGCTCAAACTGCCGTTCGTCGATGCGGATGCGGAGATCGAGACGGCGGCGGGGATGAGCATCGCCGACATCTTCTCCCGCTTCGGTGAGCCCTATTTCCGCGACGGCGAGCGGCGGGTGATTGCGCGGCTCATCGACGGGACGCCCAAGGTGATCGCGACCGGTGGCGGCGCGTTCTTGCAGGAAGACACGCGCGCACTGATCCTCGGCCAGTCGCTCGCGGTCTGGCTGCACGCCGACCCGCGCGTGCTCGCTGACCGGGTAAAGAAGCGCGACACGCGCCCGTTACTCCGCGGCAAGGACCCGCTGCAGGTGCTTGGCGAGCTCGCGCGTGTCCGCGACCCGGTCTATGCGGAGGCCCCGATCCACATCGCCAGCCAGCGCGCCCCGCACGAGGCGACCGTGGCCGCGATCCTGAAGGCGCTCGGGCGATGAGGGTCGTCCCCGTGGCATTGGGCGAGCGCAGCTATGAAGTGCGGATCGCGGCGGGGTTGCTCACCCGCGCCGGAGAGCAGATCGCGCCACTGGTCGGCACGCGCCCGGTCGCGATCGTCGCGGACGAAAACGTAGGTGGGCACTTAGGCACCCTGCAAGCCTCGCTCGCTTCCGCCGGGGCGCGGAGCGAAGCGGTGGTGATCCCGGCGGGCGAGGCGTCGAAGAGCTGGGCGATGTTGGAACGCCTGTGCGACCGGCTGCTCGACCTCGGGGTCGAGCGAAGCGATGTCGTGGTCGCACTCGGCGGCGGGGTGATCGGCGACCTGGCCGGGTTCGCGACGGCGATCCTCAAGCGTGGCGTCCGCTTCGTGCAGATCCCCACCACCTTGCTGGCGCAGGTCGATTCGTCCGTCGGCGGCAAGACCGGCATCAACGCGCGGGCGGGCAAGAACCTCGTCGGCGCGTTCCACCAGCCCGCGCTGGTGCTGATCGACCCTGAGGTGCTGGACACGCTCCCCCCGCGTGAGTCGCGCGCGGGCTATGCGGAGGTGGTCAAATACGGGTTGATAAATGACCCGGACTTCTTCGCCTGGTGCGAGGCGAACGGCGCGGCGCTGCTGGCGGGTGACGTGGGCTTACGCGAGTATGCGATCGCCCACTCGGTCGCCGCCAAGGCGCGCATCGTCGGCGAGGACGAGTTCGAGACGACCGGCAAGCGCGCGCTGCTCAACCTCGGCCACACCTTCGGCCACGCGCTGGAGGCGGAGGCGGGCTACGACGGCTCGCTGCTTCACGGCGAGGCGGTGGCGGCGGGCTGCGCGCTGGCGTTCGACTTCTCCACCGGGCAAGGCTTCTGCCCGGCGGAGGATGCCGAGCGCGTCAAGGCGCACCTTCACGGCGTCGGCCTGCCGGACGGCTTGGCTGCCGCCGGGGTGCGCGCGACCGGCTTGAGGCTGGTCGAACACATGCGCCACGACAAGAAGGCGAGCGGGGGCAGGCTGCCGTTCCTGTTAGTGCGTGGGATTGGGCGGACATATCTGGACCGCGAGGTAGAGCTGGGCGCGGTCGAAGCTTTCCTCAATCGGCAACTTCGCTGATGCCCAACGGCGTCCGCAAACAGGACCTCCCCACCAAAACCTGCCCAGCCTGCGGTCGCCCCTTCACCTGGCGCAAGAAATGGGCGCGCTATTGGGAGGATGTGGTGTATTGCTCGGACGCATGCCGTAACAAGCGGTGAGGTTGGTACTCATGTGGTCACGTTGGTGCCCGGCGGCGATAGCCGCCTTGATCGCCTGCGGAGTTTCCGCTCACGCGGAGCCGAGTAGCTGCCAAGCCAGAGAACGCCGCTTCACTCGAGTACAAGATTTGCCGATCGGTGTACGACCGCCCCCAGGCACGATAGCCGATCCAGGCCAGATGTATAATCCTGGCGATGTCGTCGATGAGCGTAACCCTATTCCTAGGCTACAATTAGTCGACGCAGTTCAACGAGGTTGTTCATTGGTCTTGCGGGAATATCATGGCGGGTTCGTAAGCGGAGCTCGTGCGGTAACGTTCCACTTTGATCACGGCAAGTGGCGAGTGATCCGGACACGCGAGTTGACCATGACAGAGCTTAAGAGCCTCGACCCGCGCATCTGAGGCCGGATATTCACCCCCGCCCCAACCAAGCCAGCCAAACCCACCCCGCGATCATCAGCACGCCCCCGACAGGCGTGATCGCGCCAAACCACCGCGGCGCGCCCAGCGCCATCAGGTAGAGCGACCCCGCGAACACCGCCGCGCCGCTCACGAACAGCCAGCCCGACCCCCTCGCCCCCATCCGCATTGCCACAAGCGCGGCGACCGCGTGGACGAGCTGGTACTGCCCGCCGGTCTTGAGCCACTCCGCCGCCGCGCCGCTCGCGCCATGCGCGCCGAACGCGCCCGCCATCACCGCCAGCGCGCCCGACAGCGCCGCTGCCACCCATAACGCGTTCATCGCTCTCCTATCCTCGCCTCGGTGCCCAGGTTCATCGGCGTCCGCATCCCGCTCTCCTTCTGCAACCGCAACCGTTCGCGGTCGGTCTGGCGATAGGACGCCTCCGTCCGCTCGATCTCGCCCTCGTCGACGTCGAGGCTCCTGAGCGCCCGCCGCCCCATCTGGACCGCCGACTCGAGCACCTCGCGCACGACATAGGCGACCGGCGCGTCTTTGAGCGCGATCACCGCGCGCCGGTCATAGGCGCGCACGAACAGCGTCGCTTGCGGGAACGCGGCATGGACGCCGTCGAGCAGCTCGGGGCTGATCTGGTCGCCGTCGATGCAGAACAGGATCAGCGCCGCCTCTGCCGCGCCCGCTTGGCGCAGCAGGTCGAGCCGGGTGCCGTCGCCATAATAGACCTTGGCCCCGAACTCGCCTGCGACGTCGATCATCTCGATATCGGTGTCGATCAGCGTCACGGGCACGCCCTGCGCCCACAACATCTGCCCCACCGTCTGCCCGAACCGGCCATAGCCGACGATCAGCGCGCTTGCGCCGTCGGCCCGCGGCGGCTCGCGTTCCTCCCGCGCCTGCTCGGGCGCGCGAATGCGGCGGTTGAGCATCATCAGGAACGGCGTGGTCGCCATCGACAGCGTCACCACCGCGCCGAACAAGCTCGCCGCCTCAGGCTCGATCAACAGCGCGCGCTCAGCCTGCGCGAACAGCACGAAGCCGAACTCGCCCCCCTGGCTGAGCAACAGGCCGAGCGCGAGCGCGCCCCGCCACGCCATGCCGAACAGGCGTGCGAGGCCGAAGACGATCAGCGCCTTGGTCACGATCAACGCCGCCGCTATGCCCAGCACGAATCGCGGCCGCGCGGCAATTGCGTGGAGGTCGAGCACCATCCCGATCGACAGGAAGAACAGCCCGAGCAGGATCGAGCGGAACGGCTCCACATCCGCCTCCAGCTCGTGCCGGTAGGGCGAGTCGGCGAGCATCACCCCCGCGACGAACGCGCCCAACGCGGTGGAGAGCCCGAGCGCCTCCATCACCGCCGCCGCCGCGATAACGGCGAACAGCCCCGCGAACACGAACATCTCGCGCTCGCCCAGCCCGCCGATCAGCCGGAACAGCGGGCGGAGCAGGAAACGGCCCGCCAGCACCAGCCCGATCACGGCGAACACCGTGCGCACGCCCAGCATCCACCCCGGCGGCGCGTGCGGGTCGGCGGGCGCGCGGCTCATCGCGGCGACGATCGTGATCAGCGGGACGATCGACAGGTCCTGCAGCAGCAGGATCGAGAACGCCCGCTCGCCGAAGGGGGTGCGCAGTCGCCCGGCGGATTGCAGCATCGGCAGCACCTGCGCGGTCGATGACAACGCCAGCGGCAGCCCGAGCGCGACCGCGGCGGCGGGCGAGAAGCCCGCCAGCAGCCATACCACCCCCGCCAGCGCCGCGCCGCACAGCACGACCTGGAGCAGCCCGAAGCCGAAGATGTCGGCGCGCAGCTTCCACAGCCGCGACGGGTTGAGCTCGAGCCCGACAAGGAAGAGCAGCAAGGTGATGCCGAGCTCCGCAACGCCGAGCTTCGACTCCGCGTCGCCGGTGAGGTGCAGCACCTGCGGCCCCACCACCGCGCCCGCGACGAGATAGCCGAGCGTCGCGCCGAGCCCCAACCTGCGGAACAGGATCGCAAAGAAGAGCCCGAAGCCGAACAGGATCACGCCGTCGTGGAGCAGCGTCCCCGTCACCCGCGCCGTGCCGCTGCGTCTGCCGCCTCCGCCGCCTCCGCCGCCGCCTCGAACGCCAGCCGGATAGAGGGGTGGCGCGCGCTGTGCGGGAGCGCGGGGGTGAACAGGTGCAGCCCCGGCCAATCGGGCGCGTCCCCCTCCCCGCTCGCCAGCCACGCGGTCAGCGCGTCGCGCGCGGCGGCGAGCTCTCCCGGCGACTTGCCCAGCACCTCGCCCGCGAGCATCGCCGACGACGCCTGCCCCAAGGCGCAGGCGCGGACCAGCAGGCCGACCTCCTTCACCCGCCCGTCGGGGCCGAGGTTTACGTCCACCGTCACCCGACTGCCACAGATCGGCGAGCGGCGCTCGGCGGTCCCTTGCGGGTCGGCGAGGCGCGCGTGATGCTGGATGCCGGTCGCGAGCCGGAGGATGTCGGCGTTGTAGAGCGTTTCGCTCACCGGGCGTTTTCCGCCGGGGCGTCGTCGCCGAACGCGGGGCGGCCATGGCGGCGGCGGTCGATCATGTCCGCCATGCTCGCGCTGGTGGCGTTGAGCAGCGGGTAGGTGCGCGAGTTGGTGATCCACAAGGGCCTGCGCGTCGGGCCGCCGTCGAACGTGTCCACCACCAGCGCGACGAGCAGAAAGGCGAGGCTGGCGAGCACCAGTCCCTTGAACGCGCCGAACCCGAAGCCGAGCGCGCGGTCGACTGGTCCCAGCACGGAGGTGCGCGTCCGCTTGCCCAGCGCGCGCGCCACCATCCGCCCGCCGAAATAGGTCACCCCCGCGATCAGCGCGAACGCCAGCACCGCCGCGCCCGCGACGGTGCCGATCGGCCGCGCCAGCGCGAGCGCTAGCGGCGCGTGGAACAGCTTCAGCGCGAACACGATCCCGACCCAGGCGAAGAGCGACAACACCTCCGCGACGAACCCCCGCGACACGCCGAGGAGCGCGGACCCGGCGACGGCGATCAGGACCAGGATGTCGAGCGCGGAGAATCCCATGGGAACGAGCATAGCATGGGAAGCGCGGGCGGGTAGAGGCGGCGAGCGCTTGGGAAATGGCAAGCGCGGCTTTCCTCCGCACCGGTCGGGAGCCAGCCAGACGTGCAACGTCCTTAGCTCCTCCCCCGCCAGGGGGAGGGGAACCGCCGCGCAGCGGTGGCGGAGGGGGAGGACTCCCGAACGATTGAGCGGTCCTCCCCCTCCGTCGCGCTGCGCGCGCCACCTCCCCCTGGCGGGGGAGGAGCTTCAGGCAGAAGCTCACGTCCCGTTCACCGCCCCAGCATATGCCCGGTAAAGTCCCGCAGGTTGCGGAACCCGCTCAGCGTCAGCCCCGTCTTCTCGCCCTTCACCGACGCGGGCACCAGCGCGCGCTCGAAGCCGAGCTTGCCCGCTTCCTTCAGCCGCAGCGCGCCGTGCGCGACCGGACGTATCTCCCCCGACAGTGCGATCTCGCCAAACGCGACCGCGTCCGCCGCCACCGGCCGCTCGGACAGCGCCGAGACCAGCGCCGCCGCGACCGCGAGGTCCGCCGCCGGGTCCTGAACGCGATATCCACCCGCAACATTGAGATAGACTTCCGCCGACGAGAACGACAGCCCGCAGCGTGCCTCCAGCACCGCCAGCACCATCGCCAGCCGCCCCGAGTCCCACCCCACCACCGACCGGCGCGGGGTCGCCCCGCTCGCCAGCCGCACCACCAGCGCCTGGATCTCGACCAACACCGGCCGCGTGCCCTCCAGCGCGGGGAACACCGTCGTCCCGGTCACCCCCTCCTCGCGATGCGTGAGGAACAGCGCGGACGGGTTCGCCACCTCCGCCAGCCCCTCGTCTGCCATCGCGAAGACGCCGATCTCGTCCGTGCCGCCGAACCGGTTCTTGATTGCGCGCAGGATGCGGTATTGGTGCGAGCGCTCGCCCTCGAACGAGAGCACCGTGTCAACCATATGCTCCAGCACCCGCGGCCCCGCGATGCTGCCGTCCTTGGTGACATGGCCGACCAGCACCACCGCCGTGCCGCGTTCCTTGGCGAAGCGGATCAGCTCGCCCGCAGACGCGCGCACCTGGCTGACGGTGCCCGGCGCGCCCTCGATCAGGTCGGAGTGCATCGTCTGGATCGAATCGATCACCAGCAGGTCGGGCACGCGCTCGGTGCCCAGCGTCGTCAGGATGTCGCGCACGCTGGTCGCCGCCGCCAGCTGCACCGGCGAGTCGCCCAGCGCCAGCCGCCGCGCGCGCAGCCGTACCTGGTCCGCCGCCTCCTCACCCGAGACATAGGCGACGCCCCGCCCCGCCTTGGCGAGCTTCGCCGCCGCCTGGAGCAGCAAGGTCGACTTGCCGATCCCCGGATCGCCGCCGATCAGCGTCGCCGACCCTTCGACGAACCCGCCGCCGAGCGCGCGGTCGAGCTCGGCGATGCCGCTCGCCATCCGCTCGGGCAGCGCGACCTCCGCGTCGAGCGCCACCATCGCCACCGCGCGCCCGCCGCCCTGAAGATTATGCTTGGCCGCGAACGGCGTGACGACCGCGCCCGCCTCCTCGACCAGCGTGTTCCACTCGCCACAGTCGGCGCACTGTCCCGCCCAGCGCGGCGACACGGACCCGCAGGCCTGGCAGACGTAGCGCTTCTGGGGCTTGGGCATAGGAGCGAGATAACGGAACGGGACGGGAACACAATGGGCGTGGCGGCCCTTATGAAGGTGGTCCGGCGAACACCAGCGGGTTGGAGGATTTCCTAGCGTGCGCGCGCGCCTCTCGCTACGACCCCCTCCCCATGTCCCCCGCCGAGCTCCGGGTCGCGTTGTTCAGCGGCAATTACAACTACATCCGCGACGGGGCGAACCAGGCGCTGAACCTGCTCGTGGCCTATCTGCTGGAGCAGGGCGCGAGCGTGCGGGTCTATTCGCCGACCACCGCCACCCCCGCCTTTCCCCCGCAGGGCGACCTCGTCAGCGTCCCCGCGGTCGCGTTCCCGGGCGGGCGCGAGGAGTATAAGCTCGCGCGCGGATTGCCGAGGCGGACGCGGCGGGATCTCGCCGCGTTTCGTCCCAACCTCGTCCATGTCTCCGCGCCCGAGTTCCTCGGCCACCGCGCGATCACCTGGGCGCGCGCGCGGAGCATCCCGGTGGTCGCGTCCGTCCACACCCGGTTCGAGACCTACCCCCGCTATTACGGCCTGCCCTTTCTCGCGCCGCTCGCGATCGGGGTGATGCGCCGGTTCTACAGCAGGGCAACGCGGGTGCTGGTGCCGACGCCGTCGATGGGTGAGGTGCTGCGCGATTGGGGGGTGACGACGCCGCTGTCGCCCTGGCCGCGCGGGGTCGACCATCAGCGTTTCCGTCCGGAAGCGCGGAGCCTCGAATGGCGGCGCTCGCTCGGCATCGGCGACGACGAGGTGGCGATCGGCTTTCTCGGGCGGCTGGTGCTCGAAAAGGGGCTCGACGTGTTCGCCGACGTGGTCGCCGCCCTGCGTGCGCGCGGCGTGCCGCATCATGTGCTGGTGATCGGCGAAGGCCCCGCGCGCGACTGGTTCGCGGCGCGGGTGCCGGAGGCGGCGTTCGCGGGGTTTCAGCGCGGGGACGATCTTGGCCGCGCGGTCGCGTCGATGGACATCCTGTTCAACCCCAGCGTCACCGAAACATGGGGGCAGGTAACGTCGGAAGCGATGGCCGCGGGCGTACCCGTGGTGGCCGCGCGCGCGACGGGGGCTATGGACCTGGTGGAGGACGGCGCGACCGGCTTTCTCGTGCCCCCCCGCGACATCGGCGCCTATGCCGACGCGATCGCGCGCATCGTCGCCGGGCCGGAGTTGCGCTTGGCGATGAGCACTGCGGGGCACGCGCGCGCGGCGGCGTGGAGCTGGGAAGAGGCGAACGCGGCGGTGGTGCGGGCGTATGGCGAGGTTGTTGGTGGGTAACCAATTCTTCCCACACACGCCGTCACCCCGGCCTCGTGCCGGGGCCCAACCTTCCCCGCGTGCTTACCGCGTGAGAGGACGCGGGGCACATGGCGCGGCTCCTCCCCAAACGTAAACACGGCCTGACGGTTGGGCCCCGGAACAAGTCCGGGGTGACCGGTTGGGTTAGGGTTGCGACGAAGGCGCATCCCGCCATTCGAACGTCAGCGGCCCTTCCCGGAACGCGAAGCGGTTGAGGTGTTCCTCCACCACCCCGCGCATCCGCGCCTCCTCCGCGTCGGGCGCGCGGAGCAAGAGGTCGAGCGTGTCCGAGTCGGCGCGCAGCTCCAGCCGCGCGCCGTTGGGGAAGTCCACCGAGCCCTGCTCCGCGTCGAACGCCACCGTCAGCCGGTGGCTCCAATGCTTGCACAATTGCTGGAGATAGCGGCCCGCCGAGGTGGTCGGCACCCGTGCGACCGACGCGCTCACCGCAGCCGCTCGATCTTCTGCGCGACCTCGTCGAGCAACGCCGCGACGTCGTGGAGCGTGTCCTCGGAGAACTCGCCGCGGCTCAGCCGCTCC
>CAXTTU010000110.1:0-9632 GCA_964247225.1 uncultured Sphingomonas sp.
GTGCGGATCGGCGAGGACCGCGTCGTCATGGAAATGGGCAGCATGGCGGATCGGGCCGTGAGCGGGGTGGGGCCCGCGCGCGGCGGGAGCGGGCGAAAGGCTTGCTCACCGGTCCGCCGCAACGCGAGTGGGTGGGAATGACGACAGTGATGAGGGCGCGTGCGGAACACGCGACGCGCGCGGCGGCGGGGTCGTGCTGGAGCATATTGGTGCCGTTCTTCAACGAACGCGCGTTCCTGCCCGACACGCTCGCCAGCCTCGCCGCGCAGACCTGCGCGGTGCGCGTGATCCTGATCGACAACGGCTCCACCGATGGCGGCGGCGCGGTGGCGCAGGCGACTGCCGAGCGGCTCGGCATGGATTACCTCCTCATCACCGAGCGGCGCGCGGGCAAGGTCCACGCGCTTGCCGCCGGCTTGCGCTGGGTCGATACGCGTTATGTCGCGACCTGTGACGCGGATACCTGGTACCCTGCCGATTACCTGGCGCAGGCGCAGGCGGTGCTGGAGCGGGGCCATGCGGTCGCGGGCGCGTTGTTCGTTTCCGATCCCGATGACGTCGAAGCGCGCGCGCGCGCCGGACGCAAGCTGCTCGCCACCGCGCGCGCGCTGCCCGGCCAGTGCCACACGGGCGGCGCGGGGCAGGCGTTCCGCACCGCCACCTTGCGCGCGGCGGGTGGTTTCGACGCCGCGCGTTGGGGCTGGGTGCTGGAGGACCATGAGGTGATCCACCGGGTGATGAAGCTCGGCACGATGGGCTATGCACCGGATCTGTGGTGTGCCCCGTCGTCGCGTCCGCGCGATCGTGCGTCGATCCGCTGGACGCTGGCCGAGCGGCTGCTCTACTCGGCTAGCGCGCCGTTGGCGGGCGATTGGTTCTTCTACCGTTTCCTCGCCCCCCGCCTTGCCGCGCGCAAGCTGACCAGCGACCGTATGCGCGAGCGGCGGTATCAGCCTCCCGAAAGGCCCCTTGGTGCCCCGGCTTATTCTTTGTGCTGACGATTACGCCTTTTCGCCCGAGGTAAGCCGGACGATCGCCGCGCTGGCGAGCGCGGGCAAGCTCAATGCCACCGGCTGCATGACCGCTCAGCCGAACTGGCCGGAGGACGCGCGGCGACTTCGGGACGTGCCCGAATGGGTCGAAGTGGGGCTGCATGTCACGCTGACGCTCGAACGCCCGCTGACGCCAATGCGGCTTGCGCGCGGGGGTGAACTGCCCGGCATCGACGCCATGCGGCGGCTTGTGCGGGCGGGGCGGGTCGACCTCGCCGAGATCGCGGCGGAAATACGCGCGCAGTTCGATCGGTTCGTGCAAGTGCTCGACCGCGCGCCCGCGTTCGTCGACGCGCACCAGCATGCGCACGCGCTGCCCGGCATCCGTGAGGTGGTGCTGGCGGAAACGGCGCGGCGGGCACCGGGCGCGTGGGTGCGGACCTGCGAGGACGCCGCTTTGGCGATCCTGTCGCGCCCGTTCCGGGGTAAGGCGCTAGCGAGCGCGCTTGGCTCGCGCGGGCTGGCGAGGGAGGTGGCTCGGCACGGGCTCGCGACCAATCACGGGTTCGCCGGGCATTACGGGTTCTCGGGCGATTACGCCGCGCAGTTCCCGCACTTTCTGACCCGGCCCGGGCGCGACCATCTCGTCATGTGTCACCCGGGCGCGGGCGAGCGCGCGGGCGACGCGATCGCGGCGGCGCGGCCGGTAGAGGCCGCCGCGCTCGCGTCGCTTCCGATTTCGGACCTGGCGGCGGCGGTCGGGCTGGCGTTTCCCTGCTGAACCTCGCAAGGCGCGCGCATGGCCGAGAGCGGGCTGAAAGCTGTCTTCCTGCAAAACCGTGCGGCGCTGCTCCGCTTGCTGGTCGCGCGTCTCGGCGCGGACGAGGCGGAAGACGCGCTGCAGGATATGTGGCTGCGCATCGATCAGTTGGCGGGCGCGCCGGTCGCGCAGCCCGCCGCGTTCCTGTTCCGCGTCGCCGCCAATCTCGCCACCGACCGGCGCATCGCAGCCCAGCGGCGTGGCGGGCGCGAGGGGGCGTGGCTGGAGGTGCAGCCCGGTGCCGACGAGCAACCCGATGCCGAGCGGACGCTGATCGCGCGCGACCGGCTCCGCGCGATGGAGCAGGTGATCGCCGACATGCCCGAGCGGATGCGCGATGCGCTGCGCATGTTCCGCTTCGAGGAGCGCCCGCAGCGCGAGATCGCCGCCGAGCTCGGCATCACGGTGAGCGGCGTCGAGAAGCTGTTGCGCCGCGCCTACCAACAAATATCCAAGGCTGGTGCGGATGGCGGCAACCCGCATCGTCTAGAGGGTAAAGGAGCTGATGTGTGACCGCCGACCCCGTTATCACCGCCGCCGCGATCGACTGGCATTTGCGCCAGAGCGAGCTGTCGGGCGACGACTGGCTCCGCTTCGTCGACTGGCTGGAGGCCAGCCCGGCGCACGCGCGCGCCTATGACGAGGTCGCGACGATGGACCGCGTGATGTCCGAGCTGCGCGGCGCGGTGACGCCCAAGCCCATGCTCGCACCTCCCGCCGTGTACCGCGCGCCCACGCGCAAGCGCTGGGCGTGGGGCGGCGGTGCGATCGCGGCAAGCGTGGCGGCGTTGCTTGCGCTGCCGACCTTGCACGGGGCCGAGCCCTATGCGGTCGAGACGCAGCCGGGCGAACACCGCACGGTGACGCTGGCGGACGGGACGGGCATCGAGATGAACGGCGCGACCCGGCTCCTGCTCGACCGCCGCGACGCGCGCGTGGCGAAGCTGGAAGCGGGCGAAGCGGTGTTTCATGTTCGCCACGACGGCGCGCATCCGTTCACGCTGAGCGCGGGCGGGCGGACGATCCAGGATATGGGCACCGTGTTCGACGTCGCGCTCGCGCCAATGCGCGTCGAGGTGGCGGTGGCGCAAGGCTCGGTCGCGTTCGAGCCGGGTACGTCCGCGACCGTGCTGCGCGCGGGCCAGTCGCTGTCTGCGCAGGGCGACCGCGTCGCGCTAGGCCAGGTCGCGCCCGACACGGTAGGCGATTGGCGGAGCGGGCGGTTGAGCTATACGGGTGCGCCGCTCGCCAGCGTCGCTGCCGCGCTCGAGCGTCGCTATGGGACGCCGGTTTCGCTGGGCGAAGGCTTGCCCGATCAGCCCTTTACCGGCACGATCACCCTAAGTGGATCGGCTGCGCAGGACATTCCGCATCTCGCGGCGCTCATTGGAGCGGACGCGCATCGCGACGGTGCGCGCTGGGTCCTGCGCGCCCGCTAGGGTCGCCGCACTAGCCGTCCTCGCCGCCTGCTGGACGGTGGCGGCGAGCGCGCACGACGCGCCGGTCAACATCCCCGCGACCACGCTCGATCAGGCACTGGCGCTGCTCGCGCGCCAGACGGGGGCGGACGTGATCAGCACCGAGCCGGGGCTGCGTCAGGTCCGCGCGCGCGCGGTGTCGGGGAGCTTCTCCACCCGTCGCGCGCTCGACCGGCTGCTCGCGGGCAGCGGCTATCGCGCGGTGGCGGTGGACGCGCGAAGCTTTCGCGTTGTCCGCGCGCCCGCGCCGGTCCACGTTGCCAGGGTTCGTCCGTCGCCGCCGCCCGCGGCTCCGCCCCCGCTCCCGCCGTCCAGCGCGGAGGTGGTCGTCACCGCCAGCAAACAGCGCGTGCCGCTGCTCCGCTATCCGGGCAGCCTCGTCGTGATCGGCGCGCATCGTTGGCCACTGAGCGTTCCCGACACCGGCGAGACCGAACTCGCCCAGGCGACGCCCGTGCTTCAGACCACCGATCTCGGTCCCGGGCGCAACAAGGTGTTCGTGCGCGGGATCGCCGACTCCAGCTTCAACGGCGCGACGCAATCGACCGCAAGCGTGTACCTTGGCGATGTGCAGGTCGGCTATTCGGAGCAGGACCCGGACCTCAAGCTCTACGACGTGAAAGAGGTGCAGGTCCTCGAGGGGCCGCAGGGGACGCTGTACGGCTCGGGCGCGATCGGCGGCATTATCCGCATCCTCCCCAACCCGGTCGACCTTTCGCGCGCGAGCGGCAGCGTCGCACTGGGCGTGTCCGCGACCGAGCATGGCGCGCCCGGCTTCGACGCGAGCGGGATGGTGAACCTGCCGATCAGCGCCGACCGGCTTGGCCTGCGCGCGGTTGCGTACCGCTCGCGCGAGGGCGGCTATCTCGACGACCCCGGGCGCGGGCTGTCCGACATCAACCGGGTGGACACGGTCGGCGGGCGCATCGCCGCGCGTTGGGCACCGGGTGGCGGGTGGCAGGTGGACGCGACCGGCGCGTATCAGCGGATCGACGCGCGCGATGCGATCTATGCGGAGCTGAAGGTAGGCCCGCTCGCCCGCCGCGCCGCCTTTGCCGAGCCGTTCCACAGCCAGGTGGGGCTGGGCAGCGTCATGGTGACGAAGGAATGGGCGAGCGGGCTGCGCCTCCTCTCCGTAACCGGCGTCGCGACCTATCACTCCGCCGACCTGTTCGACGCGACGCCCGCGCAAGCGCCGGGCGCGCCGCCCACCGCTTACCAGACCGACGGCTCGCGCCTGCTGCTGACCCAAGAGACGCGTGTGTCGCGGTCGCTCCCGAGCGGGTCGTCCTGGGTCGTCGGCGTCGCTCTGCTGCAGAACCGCGACGGCGAGTCGCGCGCGCTGGGTCCGATCGGGCAGGAGGCGGACATCATCGGCGTCACCAACCGCACGCGCACCGCGGCGTTGTTCGGTGAGGCGACGGTGGCGGTGCTGCCCAACCTGTCGCTGACCGGCGGCGGGCGCGTGACTATCGCGCGCACCGATGGCGAGCCCTCCTTCTCGCCCAAGGGCGGCAGCTTCGTGCCGGGGCGCACCTCGCGCCGGGTCGACCCGACGGCGGCGATCGACTGGAAACTGACGCCGACGCTCGCCGCCTATGCGCGGGTGCAGTCCGGGTTCCGCACCGGCGGGCTCGCGGTTGCGCGCGGGGTAGGGCGGGTTGCCGACTTTAACGCCGATTCGATCCGCGTCGGCGAGGTCGGCCTCAGGCGGCTCCACACCGGCGAGACCGGCCTGTCGTTCACCGGCGGCGTCAGCCTTGCAATGTGGCACGATATCCAGGCGGACCTCGTCAACCGGCGCGGGCTGCCCTATACGATCAATCTTGGCGACGCGCGGATCGTCGCGGCCGAGGGGACGGCGGACTGGACGCCGATCCGCGGGCTGCACGCGAGCGGGTCGTTTCTTTATACCTCCAACCGCATCACCGGCGCACTCGCGATGCTGTCGAGCCCCGCGCACCGCCGTCTTCCCGAAACGCCCGCGCTCGCCGCTTCGCTCGACGCGTCGTATGAGTGGCGGGTCGGACGCGGGGACGGGCTGAGCGTCGGCACGTCGGCGACGCGGGTCGGGCGATCGGTGCTGGGCGCAGGCGACCTGCTCGACATCAGCCAGGGGCGCTACCTCGTGGTCGGCGCGCGCGCGGGCTGGCGGCGCGGGCGTGTGCAATGGTCGGTGACGGCGGAGAATCTCGGGGACACGCGCGCGAACCTGTTCGCGTTCGGCAACCCGTTTGCGCTCGCCTCGCGCGACCTTTCCACACCCTTGCGCCCGCGCACGATCCGCGTCGGCACCGCGCTCGCGTGGTGATCCTTCGACGGAGCTCAGGACAGGCTTCGACAAGCGCGAGGCGAACGGGTAGGGAACGGCCCGCATGGCCACCGATCTGACCGACGACGACGCGCCGATCGGCATCCTCGATGCGCCGTTCGACACCGCATTGTCCGACCGGTATCTCGTCTATGCGTTGTCGACGATCACCGCGCGGTCGCTGCCCGACGTGCGCGACGGGCTGAAGCCGGTGCATCGCAGGCTGCTCTGGGCGATGCGGCTGCTGCGGCTCGACCCGGCGTCGGGGTACAAGAAATGCGCGCGCGTCGTTGGCGACGTGATCGGTAAATACCACCCGCATGGCGACCAGTCGGTGTACGACGCGATGGTCCGCCTCGCGCAGGATTTCGCGCTCCGCTATCCGCTGGTCGATGGGCAAGGCAATTTCGGCAATATCGACGGCGATAACCCCGCCGCCTATCGCTACACCGAGGCGCGGCTGACGCAGGTCGCGATCGACCTGATGGAGGGGCTGGACGAGGACGCGACCGACTATCGCCCGACCTATAATGGCGAGGAGCAGGAGCCCGAACTGTTCCCCGGCCTGTTCCCCAACCTGCTCGCCAACGGCGCGAGCGGGATCGCGGTGGGGATGGCGACCAGCATCCCGCCGCACAACGCCGCCGAGCTGCTCGACGCCGCGATCGCGTTGGTGGACGACGCAGGGGCCGATCCGCTCGCGTTCGTGCGCGGGCCGGACTTCCCGACCGGCGGGCTGTTGGTGGACGGCGCGGCGGCGATCCGCGAAGCGTACCGAACCGGCCGGGGCTCTTTCCGGCTGCGCGCGCGCTATTCGACCGGGCGTGGCGCAGACGGCGCATGGGAGCCGACGGGGATCGAGAAGCTGCCGGGCGGGCAATGGCAGCTGATCGTATCCGAAATCCCGTTCGGGGTGCAGAAGAACAAGCTGATCGAGCAGCTCGCGGGCATCGTCAACGAGAAGAAGCTGCCTATCCTGGAGGACGTGCGCGACGAAAGCGACGCGCAGGTGCGCGTGGTGCTGACGCCCAGAAGCCGCAACGTCGACCCGCAGGTCTTGATGGACGGGCTGTTCCGCTTGTCGGACCTCGAGGTGCGCGTGCCGCTCAACCTCAACGTGCTCGACAAGAACCGCACGCCCAGGGTGATGAGCCTGCATGAGGCGCTCAGCGCGTGGGTCGAGCATCAATTCGTGGTGTTGCGCCGCCGGACGGAGCACCGGTTGGCCAAGATCGCGGACCGGCTGGAGCTGGTCGGCGGCTACATCATCGCCTTCCTCAATCTCGATCGCGTGATCAAGATCATTCGCGGCGAGGACGAACCCAAGCCGGTGATGATCGCCGAGTTCGCGCTTAGCGACCGGCAGGCGGAGGCGATCCTCAACATGCGGCTGCGCTCGCTCCGGCGGCTGGAGGAAATGGAGCTCAGGACCGAACAGGCGAAGCTCGAAAAGGAACAGGCCGACCTCACCAGGCTGCTCGGCGACGAGAAGCTGCGGCGGCGGCGGTTGAAGCGCGACATGGGCAAGTTGCGCGACCGCTATGGTCCCGCCACCCCGCTCGGCGCGCGGCGGACGCTGGTGGAGGAGGCTGCACCGACCCGCGACATACCGCTGGAGGCGATGATCGAGCGCGAGCCGGTGACGGTGATCCTGTCGCAACGCGGCTGGATCCGGGCGATGCGCGGGCACAACGACCTCGCCGCCGCCGAGACGCTCAAGTTCAAGGAAGGCGACGGGCCGCTGTTCGCCTTCCACGCGCACACCACCGACAAGCTGCTGCTTGCCGCCGCCAACGGCCGCTTCTACACGCTTGCCGCCGACAAGCTGCCCGGCGGGCGCGGGTTCGGCGAGCCGGTGCGGCTGATGCTCGACCTAGACGGCGCGGCGGCCGTGGTCGCGCTGCTGCGTGCGGAGCCGGGTGGCAAGCTGCTCGTCGCGGCGAGCGACGGGCGCGGCTTCGTGGTGCCGGTCGCGGACGTGCTCGCGGAAACGCGCAAGGGAAAGGCGGTGGTGACGCCGCGCCCGGGGGCGCAGCTCAAGGTCGTTCGCCCGGTCGCGCCGGCGGCCGATTACGTGGCGGTGATCGGCGACAACCGGCGATTGCTCGTATTCCCGCTTGCCGAGTTGCCCGAACTCGCGCGTGGCCAAGGCGTGCAGCTGCAACGCTATGGCGAGGGCGGCCTGTCCGATGCGGTCGCGTTCACCTTCGCCACCGGGCTCAGCTGGACGATGCGCGGCGAGAGCGCGCGGACGCGGACCGAGACCGACCTCGCGCCCTGGCGCGCGGCGCGCGGCGCGGCGGGCCGGATGCCCCCCAACGGGTTTCCACGCGATAACCGTTTCTGATCGGTTCGGGTAATCTAGATCAGTAACTTAGCCCCGCGTTAACGATCGCCGGGTTAGGTCCAAAGCGGATGAGCTCCACGGCACCCATGCGTCAGGTCCCTTATCGGATGACCTCCCCCGTGCCGCCCGAGCTCACCGGCGCGGAGGGTGCGCTGGAGCTGTTGCCGATCCCGGCGGCGCTGATCGACTATACGGACGGGCGCTTCCGGTTCGAGGCGGTGAACGCCCCGTTCCGGCTGGCGGGGCTGGGCGCGCGGGTCGAGCAGTCGGTGCTGATCGAGCGGCTGGGTGCGCGGATCGCTGCGTTCGTCGCCGGCGAGGAACCGCGCGACTCGTGGATGTGGCAGTTCGGCGATAGTGTCGACGCGCGGCATTACCGCGTCACGCTGGCGCGGGTCTATTACCGCGCGGAAGGCCGTTGCCTCGTGACGCTGCTCGACGAGACGGCTCAGCTCCGCACCGAGAACAGCTTGCGCCGCGAGATGGCGACCGACAGCCTCACCGGGATGCCCAATCGGTCGTCGTTTCTCGACAGCCTCGAACAGGCGATGGCCGCGGGGCGCGAGCGCTATGCGGTGCTGACGATCGACCTCGACCGGTTTGCGCGCGTCAATGCCTGTCTCGGCAGCCTTGCGGGCGATGAATTGCTGATCACGGTCGCGCGGCGGCTGCGCGGTGCGTTGCGAGCGAGCGACCTGCTGGCGCGCACGGGTGGTGACGAGTTCGGCATCCTCATGGCGATTGAGGATGGGCCGAGCGATGCGGACCATGTTGCCAAGCGAATCCGCGGCGCGTTCGCGGAACCGTTCCGCTTGTCCGACTTCGAGTTCCGCGTGTCCTGCTCGATCGGCGTCGCGCTCGGGGCCGACACGACCGGGGACGCGGAAGAGCTGATCCGCCACGCGCAGTTCGCGGTCAAACGCTCCAAGGCGTCGGGCCGCGCGGAGACGTACCAGACACAGGCGTTCGACGCGTTGCGTGAGCGGTTCGCGATGGAAACTGCGCTTCGCCGCGCGCTCGATGGCGGTGAGTTGCGGCTGAGCTATCAGCCGATCTGCGACCTCACCACGGGAGAGGTGCAAGCATTCGAGGCGCTCGCGCGCTGGACGGACGGGGCGGGGCGGATCTATGCGCCCGCCGATTTCATCCCGGTCGCGGAAGAATCGGGGCTGATCGTTCCGCTCGGCCGCTGGGCGCTGGGCGAGGCGACGCGGACATTGGCGGCGTGGGACGCGCGGATGGGTGGCTCGTGCGGGGTCGACATGTCGATCAACGTGTCCGCGATCCAGCTCCAGCGCGACCAGGTCGCGCCTGCGCTCCAGGCAGCGCTCGCCGCCGCCGGGCTGCCCGGTTCACGGGTCAAGCTGGAGATCACCGAAAGCGCGTTCATCGCCGACCCGGAGCGGATCGGGCGGACGACGGAAGCGCTGAAGGCGCTCGGCGCGACGTTGGCGATGGACGATTTCGGCACCGGCTATTCGAGCCTCGCCTACCTGCAGAAGCTGCCGATCGACGTGCTCAAGATCGACCGGAGCTTCGTTACGGGCATGTTGGCCGATCGCGACAAGCTGGCGATCGTGCGCGCGATCCTCAGTCTAGCGCAGGCGCTGGGAATGCGGACGGTGGCGGAGGGGATCGAGACACCGGAGTCGGCGCAGATGCTGTCCGCGCTCGGCTGCACCTA
>CAXTTU010000111.1:0-1608 GCA_964247225.1 uncultured Sphingomonas sp.
ACCTCGTCGACCGGCACCGCGACCGCGCTGAGCAGCGCCAGCACGCCCGCGCGCTCCGTGTCGCTCGCGTCGTCGGGCGGCGCTTCGCCGAACCTTACGCCCGGCGCGCGGACGCTGCGCGGGTCGATCGGGCGGACCTGCTCCAGGATGTCGGCGGCGTTCTGGATCAGGGTCGCGCCGTCGCGGATCAGCCCGTTGCACCCTTGCGCGCGCGGGTCGCTGGGGTGGCCGGGCACCGCCATCACCTCGCGCCCCTGCTCGCCCGCCAGCCGCGCGGTGATCAGCGAGCCCGACTTGGGCGCGGCCTCGACCACCACCGTGCCCGCGCACAGCCCGGCGATGATGCGGTTGCGGTAAGGGAAGTGGCGCGCGCGTGGCTCGGTGCCGGGCGGCTGTTCGGCGATCACCAGCGCGTCCTCGCCCAGCCGTTGCTGGAGCGCCGCGTTCTCGGGCGGCCAGGCGATGTCGATGCCGCTCGCCACCACCGCAACGGTCGCGCTGCCCGCACCCAGATGCGCGGCGGTGTCGATGCCGCGCGCGAGGCCGGAGACGACGGTCGCGCCCGCGTCGGCGAGCTCATGGGCCAGTGCGCGGGCAAAACGCACGGCGGCGGCGGACGCGTTGCGCGCGCCCACCATCGCGACGCACCGCTCGCGCATCAGCTCCGCGCGCCCGCGCAGCGTCAGCGCGACCGGCGCGTTCTCCAGCTCGGCGAGCAGCGGCGGGTAGGCCGGGTCGTCGATGAACAGATAGGTCGCGCCCGCTCGCGCGGCGGAAGCCATCTCGCGCTCGATCGCGCCCGCATCGGGCACCACCGGCGCGCGCCCGCCGCCGCGCGCCGCGAGCAGCGGCAACGCCTCGATCGCCGCGCCCGCATCGCCGAAACGCGCGATCAGCTGTCGCCAGGTGACCGGGCCGACCCCGGGCGTGCGCAGCAGGCGTAGCTTCGCCAGCGTCGCCGTGTTCACGCGGGCGGCACGGCGGCGGCGCTCTCGCCCAGGCGCGGCTCGACCCCGGCGAGCAGGCGTTCGAGATTGGCGCGGTGCTTCCAGATCACCAGCAGCGCGAGCGAGATCAACAGCGGCACGAGATCGAACCGGTCCCAGGCGGCCGCAGTCACCGGCGCGCTGACCGCCGCCGCCATCCCCGCCAGCGACGACACGCGGGTCAACGCCAGCACGACAAGCCAAAGCAGCGCATAGACGAGGCCGATCGGCCACCACAGAGCGGCGGCGATCCCCAAGGTGGTCGCGACGCCCTTGCCGCCGCGAAAGCGCAGCCAGACCGGGTAGCAATGGCCGAGAAACGCGGTCGCGGCGGCGAGCGGGCCCTGGCCGGGGAACAGCCGCTCGGCGAGCCACACCGCAAACCAGCCCTTGAGCGCGTCAAGCACCAGCGTTGCGGCGGCGAGCCCCTTGCGCCCCGTGCGCAGCACATTGGTGGCGCCGATATTGCCCGACCCGATGCCGCGCAGATCGCCCGCGCCCCCCAGGCGCGTCAGGATGATACCGAACGGGATCGAGCCGAGCAGATAGCCCAGAAGCAACGCCAGTGTCGGCGCGACCCAGATCGGACCTGTCACTACCGCGCCCCCATAGCGCGCGTATA
>CAXTTU010000111.1:1618-9591 GCA_964247225.1 uncultured Sphingomonas sp.
AAACAGGGACGGTGGTTGCGTCGGGGGCGGCTTCCGTGCGCCGCCACGGCTGCCTATGGCGCGGGTCATGGCCGACGCGCGACCGATCCTCTTTTTCGACTCCGGCGTCGGCGGCTTGTCGGTGGTCGCGCCGACCTGCGCGCTGCTGCCCCGGGCCCCGGTCGTGTACGCGGCGGACTCGGCGGGGTTTCCTTACGGGACGCGGACGGAGGCCGAGATCGCCGCTCGCGTGCCCGCGCTGCTCGGGCGGCTGGTGGAGCGGTATCGGCCGCGGCTGGTGGTGATCGCGTGCAACACCGCCTCGACGATCGCGCTCGCCCCGGTGCGCACGGCGCTGGATGTGCCCGTGGTCGGCACCGTACCCGCGATCAAGCCCGCCGCTGCGCTGTCGCGCACCCGCGTCATCGGCGTGCTCGGCACCGCGGCAACGGTGCGCCAGCCCTATGTCGACGACCTCGCCCAGCGCTTCGCCACCGATTGCACGGTGGTCCGCCACGGCTCGGCGGCGCTGGTCGAGCTGGCGGAGGCGGCGCTGGCAGGGGTCGCGCCTACGCCGGAAGAGGTCGCGCGCGAACTGGACGGCCTGTTCGCGCAGGAACGAGGCGGCGAGATCGACGTGATCGTCAATGCCTGCACGCATTTCCCGCTGCTGGAGCCTGAGATGCGCGCGGTCGCCCCGCACGTTCGCTTCATCGATGGTGGCCCCGGCATCGCGCGGCGCGTCGCGCACCTGACGACGGGGCAGGACTGGCCCGACGCGCCCGGCCCGGCCCGCCTCGTGTTCACCCGCCTCGGCGACCGTGAACGCGGCATCGCCCGCGCGCTCGCTGCGCAGGGCTTCGCGGAGCCCGAACAGCTCTAGGAAAGCGCTGGAAAGCACGCCCCTTCGGGCCTATGTCGCGCGGGCGATGATCGACACTTCCCAGCCGTCCCGCGTCGACTATGGGCGCGTGTTTTCCCAGGCGATCGACCGGCTCCACGCGGAAGGCCGCTACCGCGTGTTCATCGATATCCTGCGCAACAAGGGCGCGTTCCCCAACGCGCGCTGCTTCGCGGGGCATAACGGGCCCAAGCCCGTCACCGTATGGTGCTCCAACGATTATCTTGCCATGGGCCAGCACCCCGCCGTGATCGCGGCGATGGAGGAAGCGCTCCATGACGTCGGCGCAGGGTCGGGCGGCACGCGCAACATCGGCGGCAACACGCACTACCATGTCGACCTGGAGGCGGAGCTCGCCGATCTCCACGGCAAGGAAGCCGCCTTGCTGTTCACCAGCGGCTATGTCTCCAACGAGGCGACGCTGGCGACGCTGGCCAAGCTGCTGCCGGGCTGCGTCGTCTTCTCCGACGAGCTCAACCACGCGTCGATGATCGCCGGCATCCGCAACGCGGGGTGCGAGAAGCGGGTGTTCCGTCATAACGACCTCCAGCACCTTGAAGCGCTGCTCGCCGCCGAGGACCCGAGCGTCCCCAAGCTGATCGCGTTCGAGAGCGTCTATTCGATGGAGGGCGACATCGCGCCCATCGCCGCGATCTGCGATCTCGCGGACCGGTACAACGCGCTGACCTATCTCGACGAGGTCCATGCGGTCGGCATGTACGGCCCGCGCGGCGGCGGCATCGCCGAGCGAGACGGGGTGGCGGACCGGGTGACGATCATCGAGGGGACGCTGGGCAAGGCGTTCGGCGTGATGGGCGGCTATATCGCCGCCAGCCGCACGATCATCGACGTGATCCGCTCCTACGCGCCCGGCTTCATCTTCACTACCTCGCTGTCGCCGGTGCTGGTCGCGGGCGTGCTGGCGTCCGTCCGCCACCTGAAAGCGTCGAGCGCCGAGCGCGAGGGGCAACAGGCGGCGGCCGCGCGGCTAAAGGCGATGCTGGCCGAGGCGGGGCTGCCGGTGATGCCGGGCGAGACGCACATCGTCCCCGTGATGGTCGGCGACCCGGTCCGCGCCAAGCGGATCAGCGACATCCTGCTCGCCGAATACGGCGTGTACGTCCAGCCGATCAACTACCCTACGGTGCCGAGGGGGACGGAGCGGCTAAGGTTCACGCCGGGGCCGGCGCATACGGACGAGATGATGCGCGAGCTGGTGGGGGCGCTGGCGGAGATATGGGGCAGGTTGGAGATGCGGGCGGCGGCTTAGAAGCTAAGGCTCACCCTTGCATGTGGATCAAGGTCGCTTGCAGTAAGTCTCGATGCAGGTAAAAGATGCCGTTGCGAACGGGGGTGATAGGATGAACCAACGTCGTTCGATTTCGGCACCGGTCGGCGTTGGCCAACCGAATTACCCTGGTGATGTTCGTGTCGTTCAGTCGCTTCTCAACCAAGCTGAACAGCATGATCGGGGGAATGAACTCCTCAAGGTCGACGGACTCTTTGGCCCCAAGACGCAAGCGGCGCTTATCAAGTTCCAACACACGCGCGCTGGTTACGGACAGCCGGACGCGGTGGCCGATCCCGGCCAGCGAACGATGCGTAGCCTGAACGCGAAAGTGCCGCCCGCTCGCGCTGGTCACCCGATCGTACAACCTGCAAGTCCGCAACATCGGGTCCTGCTTCACGCTGCCACCACACACACGCAGCCAAAGATAGCCAGTTGGATCGCACGCGTGCTGCCTGCGGCGCAGGCGTGCAAGCGAAGGTGGCGTGTCCCGATCGCCGTGACGATCGCGCAAGGTGCGCTCGAGTCGCATTGGGGCACCCAACCCATTGGGCAGAACAACTATTTCGGCGTGAAAGGTAAGTCGGTTCACGGTTCAACGAAGAGTGCAACGCATGAAGAGCGTCACGGAAAGCTCGTCAAGGAGAGTGACGCATTCCGCGCCTATCTGTCTTTGCAGGAATCGGTGGATGATTTCGGCCGTTTCCTGAACGAGAATCACCGCTACCGTGCTGCGTTTGCGCATACCGATAATGCGGAAGCATTCTTTCTAGCGATTGCGCGAGCGGGCTACGCGACAAAACACGACTACCAGCAGCTCGTCATTCGCGTCATGCGCTCACACGGCATCGAGAGCTACGACCATGAAAAGTAGATTTCCCATAACCATGATGTATGCGGTGATTTTCGCCACAACACCGGCACAAGCAAAAATTCCGGCACTTCATACCGATGCGCAGATCGTCAGCTTCACCGATCGGGTGGTCCGCCTGAACAGGCTCAGCGCGAACACGAACTGCCTGCAATACTCGGCCGACACGAGCCAGCGTGGCCGTATCTATGTCAAGGCGTTTGAGATACATGACAAAGTCTGCGGTGGCGACAGGCAGACGCAGCCTCTTTTGTTCACCGTCCGGTATGATCTGCGCGTCGGTAGCGCCGCGACCGACAAGGGGTCGGTTGATGGAGCCTTTCACCCGATCAGGACGCCGGCCAGTTAGTTTCCGGTTAGGAAACGCGCTCGCTGCCTGGCAGAGATGGACTGAACCCAAGCCTTGAAGCGTGGCCGCGGACCAGTTTCAAATGATCCGCCCCTGGACCAGCCGCACCACCCGGTCCGCCGCCGCGATCGTCTCCTGCCGGTGCGCGATCACCACCCGCGTAATGCCCATCGCGGCGATCTCGCGATTGACCTGTGCCTCGTGCGCGGGGTCGAGATGGGCGGTGCCTTCGTCCATCACCAAGAGCTGCGGGCGGCGGTACAGCGCGCGCGCCAGCAGCAGTCGCTGGCGCTGCCCGCCCGACAAGGTCGAGCCCATGTCGCCGACATGCGTCAGGTGGCGCATCGGCATCGCGGCGATGTCGTCCGCGATCGCGGCGACCCGCAGCACCTCGGCGAGCCGCTCCTCGTCGACCGGCTCGAACCCCGAGACATTGTCCGCGATCGTGCCTGCGAACAGCGCGTCGTCCTGCAGCACCGCGCCGATCCGCTCGCGGAACGCGCGGCGGCCGAAGCGCGCCAACGGCACGCCGTCGACCAGCACCTCGCCCGCGTCCGGCTCGACCAGCCCGAGGAGGATCTTGGCCAGCGTCGACTTGCCGCCCCCCGACGGCCCGGTGATCGCGATGTGCTCGCCAGGCAGAATGTCGAGGTCGACGCCCGCCAGCACCTCCGGATCGTGCGGGCCATAGGCGAAGCGGACGCCGCGCAGCGCGACGCCGCCCCTGAACGCGCGCGCGCGCCCCGGCGCTTCGGTAAAGCCCGGATCGGGCGCGGTGAGCGAAATGTCGGCGAGCCGTTCGAGGTGGAGCCGCAGCATCCGCCAGTCCGCCGCGCTGTCGATCAGCGCGCGGCCCGCGGTCGCGAACTGCAGCCGATAGGCGAGGACCGCAAAGATCATGCCCACCGAGAACCCGCCCGCCATCGCCGCGCGCGTACCCATCCACACCAAGGCGACGACCTCCAGCGAGGTGAGCAGCGCCGCGCCCGCGACCTGCACCGCCTTGACCCGGTCATGCGCGTAACCCGCGCCGAGCGCCTCGGAGAGGCGGTTCTGCCAGACGGCGTGGCGCATCGCCTCCGTCCCCGCGAGCCGCAGCGTGACAATGCCACGCAACGTTTCGATCATCGCGCCCTGTTCCTTGCCCGCGGCGACGATGCGGTCGTTCTGCGCGCGCCGCTCGGGGCCGAGCGTGGCGGCGCGCAAGGCGGCGTAGAGGACGAGGCCCGCTATCGGCACCAGCGCCATGGCGGGCGAATAAACCAGCATCAGCGCGAGCGTGAGCAGCGCCAGCACCCCGTCGATCGCCGCCGCCGAGGCGTTCTGTGTCAGCAGCAGCTGGATCGGCGCGACCGACTGGAAACGCGACAGCACATCGCCGACCCCGCGCTTCTCGAACCAGTCGATCGGCAGGCGGAACAGGTGGCGCGCGACGTTGCTCGCGATGCCGAACCCCATCGCGGTCCCGGTTGCGAGCAGCACCTGCGCGCGCAGCAGCAGCGCCGCGGCGTTGACGATCGCGAACAGCGCGAAGCCGACCGCTACCGTCGCCAGCAGGTCGGTGTCGAACGCGGGCAGCGCGTCATCGACCGACACCTGGAGCAGATAGGGCGAGGCGAGGACGTACAGCTGGAGCAGCAGGCTGAGCAATGCCGCCTGCGCGAGCGACCGCTTGAGTCCGACCGCGCCGCTCCACAGCTGGCGGAGGCGGAGCCGCTGGCGGTCCTGCTGCGGCTCGAACGCGTCGGAGGCGCTGAGTTCCAGCGCGACGCCGGTGAAGTGGCGCGACAAGGAGGCCGCGTCGTGCCAGCGCGCGTCGCGCGCGGGGTCGAGGATGTACGCCCGCCCGCCCGACACGCGCTCGAGCACGACATAATGATTGAGGTCCCAGTGCAGGATCGCGGGCAGCTGGACCGCGCCCAACGACTCGAGGTCGAGCCGCAAGGGTCGCGGGGTGAGCCCGACCGCGTCCGCCGCCTGCATCAGCTGGCGCAGGCCCATGCCGCGCGAGGTTGCGCCGAACCGGCGGCGCATCGCGGGGAGGTCGAGGTCGTGGCCGTGGTGATTGGCCACCATCGCCAGGCAGGCGAGCCCGCACTCCGCCGCTTCCGACTGGCGGACCAGCGCGGTGCGGCGCGCGCCGAGGAAGCTCGCTTGCGGGGAGATCGCGTTCACCGGCGACCGACCGCGAACAGGGGGTCGAGCAGCCAGCGCGCGAACGAGCGCGGTTCGGTGGTGATGCGGGCGGACACGCTCATCCCCGCGCGCAAGGGTTGCGGGTGGCCGTAGGCGAGCACCGTGGAGGTCGCGAGCGTCGCTCGCGCGACGAACGCCTCCGCCCGCGATCCGTCCGCGCGCGCGACGGGCACCGTCGCCGAGGACACGCTGGCGAGTCGCGCAGGGACCGTACCGTGGAGCTGATAGGGGTAGGCGTCGACCGCGACGCGCACCGGCTGCCCGGGGCGAAGCAACCCCGCCGCGCCCGGCGGCACCTCCAGCGTCGCCTGCAACCGCGATCCGTCCGGGACGATCGAGGCGATGGCCAGGTCGGGGCCGACCGGGTCGCCCGGGTGCGCGGCGACGCCGGTGACGGTGCCGTCCACCGCCGCGACCACGGTCAGCGCGCGCGCGTTGCCGTCGTCCAGCGAAGCGCGGTGAAGCTGCGCGCGCGCCTCGGCCACCGACGCGTTCTGCCCGGAGAGTTCGGCGCGCGCCTGCGTGATTCCCGCCCGCGACGCGGCGGCGCGCGCGGCGAGCGTGGCGGCGTCCGCCTGCAACCGTGCGAGCGCCTGCCGCCGCTCGGCAAGCTCGGTCTCGCGAACGCGGATGTCGCGTTTGGAGATGAAGCCGCGCTCCGCGACCGCGTTCGCCTGCGCCAAGTCCTGCTCGGCGCTCCCCACCAACCCCTGTTGTTCGCTGATCTGCGCGTCGAGATCGCGCGCGCTTGCGGCTTCGCTCGCGAGGTCCGCCCGGAGCGACTCGACCCGCGCGGCGGCGGCGGCGGCGAGCGCGGGGGCGCGGCTGGCCACCGCACGCGCTTCTTCGCCGATGGCGGCGAGCCGTTGGTCCTGGAGTGATGCGCCATCTGCGGTGGCGGCGACCGACACGCGCGCGAGCGGCTGCCCGCGGCGCACATGCTGCCCTTCGGTGACGAGCAGGTCGGAGAGGGTCCCCGCCCGTGCCGCAATCGCGCGCACCACCCCGCGGTCACCCGTCAGCGTGCCCGTGACCACTGTCGCCTTGGCATACTGCCCCAACGCCAGAAACGCGCCCGTCACCGCCACTGTCGCCGCGAGGAACAGCCCGAGTAACTGCCACGACACCGGCGGCGCGAGGCTGAGCTCGCCATGCAACCGGTCCTGCGCGCGCAACGCCTCGCGTCTGAACAGCTGCGCCATCCACCCTCCTGACAGATAGGCGAATGTATCGGCGGAACGCGGCCGCGCCAAAGCATTTCTGGCGATCGGCGGTGCGAGGTGACGACAAAGGGATGGCCGAGGCCGATTTGTTCCAATGTCGGACAAAAAATTATTACCAGCCACTTTACCCTAACGAAAGTTAGGCATAGCTTCTCCCCTGCCGAGTGATCGGTAATAACAAGGGAGCAAAGCGATGAAGACCAACACCCGTTCGTCCAAGCCCGCTCAGCAGCCGGCGCGTCCGGTCGTGCTCACCCCGGCGGAAGTCGCCGCGGTCGCTGGTGGCTGGAGCCAGATGCGCGCGTTCTGATCCGAACGTAACGTATCCAGACGTAAAGCGGACACCGATCGCGACCCTGTGCTCGCGATCGGTGTCTTTCTATCGGGGCGAACTCTATCCTAGCGATCGAGTAGGACTATATTGCTGCCCCGGGTATCGGGGTCGGCTTTGACGCAACGCCGCGCTTATCGCTGTCAAAGTATCTCCCGGCAGCTTCGCTTCTAGCCGATCGGCACGCGCAACGCCGCCACGGCAACACATAATGCCAGCCCGATCGACAATGGCACCCGCAACCGCATCCACCATCCGGGCGTGAGCCCGTCCGCCTCGAGCGCCTTGTCTGCCAGCGGGCTGAGCGCGATCGCCGCCGCGAGCAGGGCGGCGGCGTAGGGGCGGCTCAGCGGGCTGACCAGCATTAGCAGGATGACCAGCGCGAGCAGGCTCGGCCCCACCGCGAGGAGCAGCCGCCCCGCGCCGGGCCGCGCGGCGGTGAACGCCCACCAGGTTCCACCGAGAAACGAGAAGATCAGCGCCCCGTAGAAGACCAGCGCCACCCAGGCGAACTCGTATGGGCTCCCCGGCGGCAGGAGAAATAGCCCTGCCGCAGCGACAACCGGGGGGATCAGCCCGGCGAACCCGAAAGCGGCGACGAGCGGCGGCAGGCGATCGGGGCGATGTTCCATGCCGCCACGCTAGCCCGCGCGTTAGGCTCGCGACAGCCCCCGTGCGCTGGCGTTTGAAGCTCGACGCGCCTACATGAGCGGCGACCCGCCGGAGACGCCCCGCATGAGCACCAATCCCCGCCTGATCGAAGACGTCCAGCCGGACGGTTTCTTCTCCCGCCCGCTCGCCGAGGCGGACCCGGCCGTGTTCGCCGGCGTCGCGC
>CAXTTU010000112.1:0-9511 GCA_964247225.1 uncultured Sphingomonas sp.
GAGCCGGCGTGCTGCTGATCCGCAAGGACGGCAAGCTCCCCGGCGCGACGATCGCGGAGGACTATGCGCTCGAATATGGCGAGGACCGGATCGCGATGCACGCCGACGCCTGCGTCCCCGGGCAGCGCGTGCTGTTGATCGACGACCTGATCGCGACCGGTGGCACCGCGCGTGCGGCGGTGCGGCTGCTCCGCAAGGCGGGAGCGGAGGTGGTGGAGGCGCAGTTTCTCGTCAATCTGCCCGATCTCGGCGGCGCGGACGCGCTACGCGGTGACGGAGTGAGCGTATCGGCGCTGGTATCCTTTCCCGGGCATTGACGCGGCGCGGGAGCAAAACGCCCGGCAAACCGTTGTTCCAGCTGCGTGACGAGTCTTCTCCGCGTATCAGGAGTGGGTGACATGAAGCGAGCGACGATCGCGGGTGCGTTGGTGCTGGCCGGGCTGAGCCTGGCCGGGTGTGCCGACGAATATGGCTATGGCCGGGGCGGCTATGCCTATGGCGGCGGCTATCCGGGCTATTACGACGGTTATTATGGTGGCGGGTATGGCGGCTATTATGGCTGGTATGGCGGCTTCTACTACCCGGGTACGGGCTTTTATGTGTACGACCAGTACCGGCGTCCGTACCGGTGGAACGGTGCGCAGCAGCGTTACTGGCAGGGTCGCCTGAACGGCTATCGCGGGCAGCGCGGCGGGCCCGAGTGGCGCGGGTTTGCGGGCAATGGCGGCTCTGGTGGCCAGCCCGGTTACGGCAATCGGAACTATGGCGGGCAAGGCTATCGCGGCGGGTACGCGCCAACGGGCGGCGGGTCGCATGGTAGCAGTCGCGGTTACTACCACCGTTGATGGTATCGGCTTGGCGGCTCCGGTCGTCAGGCCAGCTCGTCGGCGGGGCGTGTGCGGATCAGCCCGTTAGCGATGAAGGTCATCACCGGCTCGCCGTCCTGATTGAACACGGCAGTGCGCGACTTGGTGATGCCCAGCCCCGGCCGGGTCGCGGACACGCGTTTGTCGAGCAGCTCCGTCTCGCAGCGGAGCGTGTCGCCGGGATAGACCGGTCGGAGCCAGCGCAACTCGTCTAGCCCCGGCGAGCCCAGCCCCGCTTGTGGGTGCGCCCGCCAATGCGCGACCAGCATCGCCATCGTCATCGCGGCGGTGTGCCAGCCACTTGCCGCGAGCCGCCCGAACTGCGTCTCCGCCGCGGCTTCGTCGGACAGGTGGAACGGTTGCGGGTCGTAGCGCGAAGCGAACGCGATCACCTCCTCGCGCGTGACCCGGTATGCGCCGAAGCTGGCCGTCTCACCCACGATGAGGTCTTCGAGATAGCGCATCACCGCCTCAGCACCGCGCGGAACGGCGCGTCGTCGCTGTCGAGCCCGGTCCCGGCGGGCAGGCCGAGCAGGTCGCGAAGCAGCGGCGCGATCGCGACATTGTCGAATGGCGGCAGCCGCTGGCCCGGCACGAACGCGGGCCCCGAAGCGATGAACAGCGCGCGCATCTCGGGCGCGGCGCTGTCGTAGCCATGGTCGCCGCCCGTCTCGGGCTTGCTTGGCGCGGTACGGGTGACCAGCCAGCCGGTGTCGGCGAGGCACAGATATGGCGGCACGCGGGTTCGCGCCATAGTGGAGCCGGGCGGGGATTTGTCCCTTGCGCCAGCAATGGACGTGCAGGTGCGGGCGGAGCAGCGCCGCCGCGAGCGCCGCGTCGTGCCCGGGCGTGGGTGCCAGGCTGGCATAGGGGCCCGTCTCGATCGCGCGCCAGCTGCCCGGTGCGGCGAGCCGGTCGAGCGGCACGACGCGCGCGCTCGACGTCGCCGCGATGCCGTGATCGGCGACGATCACGAGATTGGCGGGCTGGCCGAGCGCATTGAGTCCTTGCACCAGCCGCGCGATCTGCGTATCGACTTGCGCGACCGCTGCCGTGGTCCGCGTGTCGTCGGGGCCGTAGCGATGGCCCGCGCTGTCCACCGTGTCGAAGTAGAGCGTGACGAAGCGCGGGCGCGTCGCGGGCGGGCGGCGCATCCAGTCGAGCACCGCGTCGACCCGCTGCTCGCCCGTCACCGCCTGCGCGAACTGGTGCCAGTCCGACGGGCGGACACCACCGGTCACCTGCCCGTGCGCGGCCTTGTCGACCGTGCCGCCCCAGCCGACATTCGCGCCCGGCCAGAACTCGGTCGCGGTTCGCACGCCCGCACGCTCCGCCGTGACCCAGATCGGCTCCGCCTCGCCCCACCACAACGGGTCGTCGGTGGTCATGGTAAAGGTCTCGCCGGGGCGAGCGGGGTCCTCCATCGTGTTGCCGACGACGCCGTTGCGGTCGGGGCGTAACCCGGTCGCGATTGCCCAGTGGTTGGGAAAGGTCTTGGACGGAAAGGAGGGCCGCATCGACGCGCTCACCCCGTCGCGGGCGAGCGCGGACAGTGTCGGGGTGACGCCGCGGTCGAGATAATCGGGGCGGAAGCCGTCGATCGAGACGAGGATCACCAACGGCGCGGCGGCGGCGAGCTCGGTCTGGCGCGGCGGGGTGTAGGGCAATGCGGGCGCGGCAGCGACCGGGTCGGGGGTGGAAAGCGGCGGCAGCGCGCGCGGCGTGTATGGGAAGCCGCAGCCTGCGAGGAGCAACGCCGTCCATAGGGTGACCGATCGCTTCATTTGCCTGTCTCCGTCACGCCCATGCCCGGCCCCTAGGCGCTGGCGGGCGGCGGGAAAAGCGGGTCGTATCAAGTCGCGCTGCCCGCTATGCTATGGGGGACATCGATTACGCGTAGACGATAGCGTCCGGGCGGCAGCATCAGCGCGACATGATCGCCAGGGCGGATCGCCACTCGGTCGATCGGTACCGAGGTCACCGGTTCACCTTCCGGACGCGCTTCGACAACCCGCCAGCCTGCCCTTGAGAGCAACGCCCGTGGGATGGTGACGGGCCTGTCACCCGCCAATAGCCGCCATTGGGGGCGACCGAGAAGGAACCGTGCCGTCGGATGGTCAACGACCAGGTCGAAATTGCCCGGCGGCTGATCCGGGGGCAGCACCGACAGCTGGACGCGATTGCCGCTGCCGCGACAGGTCGTCTGCGAGATTGTGAGCGGGTCGATCCCCGTTTTCTCCTTCAACCGTAGCGCCATCCACCTGGATCCGTTCGCCTGCGGGCGCTCGGATGCGTGCGAGTATCCGACATGGACGAGGAGCCTGGCACCCGGATGGGATGCCATGTACGCTGCGAGGTTGCGCGCCATTCCTTCCTCGCGGGTGGCCACTCGTTGATCTGCCGGTGTGTTCGGGTCCGGTTGGGTGTTCTCGTTGGGTTCATAGCCCAGCAGCCGATAGCCGAGCGCCTTGGCCTGCCGTCCGAGCCGCCCGAACCCTGCTTCGGACTGGTATGCGCCGTCCTCGTCCTCCAGATAGGGCAGGCGCGGCAACCTGACGAATGGCGGCTGGTATCGCTCGGGCGTACCGGGCGGGGCGTTGGCGAGCGTCTCTATAGCGAAGGTGTCATAGCCAAGCGCTCGAAACCGGGTGGCGACCCGGGCGATGAAGCCGCGATGTTCCGACCGCTCGTGGCTTTCGTTGATGATGACGATGGAGGTCCGGCGAGCCCGGCGTTCGATCTCGTCAAGCGGATCGGTCGCTGGGATCAATTTCGCACACCGGCGGTTCCTGAATTCACCGCTGGCGCCTGCGATCAGGTCTTCCCGACCGAACAGGCTCAAGGTCTGCGTGTCATCGGGATCGGCGAGAGGGTGTTCGGGATCAATCGCGGCAAGCCTGGCGAACTTGTGCGCCAGTATCGGTGACAGCGTTTCGACAGCTGCGGTGTCGTAGGCGTCGGCCAATGAAGCGCGCCCAGACGCGCTCGGATTGCCCGCGCTATTGGCTGCGCCAAGCGTGAGGCATAGGGCTATTGCAAGGGCGGGTGAGCGCATGGCCAACGCTATCGCGTCCCCAAGGCATTAGCCAGAACTCGGCGTAAAACCCGACCGACCGATGCCGGCGTGATGCTGGCGCGCTAACCCGCTTAGACGTTGAACCGGAACAGCATCACGTCCCCGTCCTGCACCAGATACTCCTTCCCCTCCTGCCGCAGCTTGCCCGCCTCGCGCGCGCCCGCCTCCCCGCCCAGCGCGACATAATCCTCATACGCCGTCGTCTCGGCCCGGATAAAGCCGCGTTCAAAGTCGGAGTGGATCGCGCCCGCCGCCTGGGGCGCCTTGGCTCCGCGCGCGACGGTCCAGGCGCGGGCCTCCTTGGGGCCGACGGTGAAGAAGGTGATGAGGTGGAGCAGGCGATACCCTGCGCGGATCACGCGGGCGAGGCCGGTCTCGCTGAGGCCTAGCTCGGCGAGGAACTCGCCCCGGTCCTCCGGCGGCATGGTGGCGATCTCCGCCTCGATCGCGGCGGACACGACCACCGCCTCGGCGCCCTCCGCCGCCGCGCGCTCGAACACGCGCGCGCTGTGCGCGTTGCCGTTCGCCGCGTCGCCCTCGTCGACGTTGCAGACGTACAGCACCGGCTTGGCGGTGAGCAGTTGCGCCTGCGCGAAGGCGCGCGCCTCCTCCTCGTCCTTGGGACGAGTGAGCCGGGCGGGCTTGCCTTCGCGGAGCAAGTCGAGCGCCTGTCCCAGCACCGACGCGGCGGCGCGCGCCTCCTTGTCGCCCTGCTGCCCTTTCTTGACGAGGTTGGGGACGCGCTTTTCTAGGCTCTCGAGGTCGGCGAGCATCAGCTCGGTCTCGACCGTCTCCGCGTCGGCGATGGGATCGACCTTGCCCTCGACATGGGTGACGTCGCCGCCCTCGAAACAGCGGAGGACATGGACCACCGCGTCGACCTCGCGGATATTGCCGAGGAATTGGTTGCCGAGCCCTTCGCCCTTGCTCGCGCCGCGCACCAGCCCGGCGATATCAACGAACGCGAGCTGCGTTTCGATCACCTTGGCCGAGTGCGCGATCGCGGCGAGCTTGCCTAGCCGCTCGTCGGGAACGGCGACCTGACCGACGTTCGGCTCGATCGTGCAGAAAGGATAGTTGGCCGCCTGCGCCGCCGCGGTCTCGGTGAGTGCGTTGAAGAGCGTCGATTTACCGACATTGGGCAGACCGACGATGCCGCAGCGAAAACCCATGGGAAGTGCCTGTTGTGCGAGGGAGCGCGCCCCTTAGGCGCTCGGGTCCGCGCGCGCCAGCGGTGAAGGCGAGCGGGTGCGCTCAGGCCAGTTCCGGCGATTGTTCCTCAATTCGTCGCTGAATCCACTCGCTTCATCGTTATCGGGCGATTCACCGTCCGGTCTCGCCGGGTCGGTGCCGTCTACCTCATGAACGGCCGGGCATGGCCGCAACCAGGCGACGGGAACACCAGATGCGGATTTGGATCGGAGCAGCGGCGGTGATCGGGGCGGGGCTTCTCGCGCAATCGGCCAGTGCGGCGGACAAGGCGTGGACGATGTTGTCGCCGACGGTCGTGCCGGTCGGCACCGACCTGCGGCTCCGCGTCCTCACCGTCCAGAGCGCCGATCCGGCGGTAAACATCGACAACGAGGCGAGCCGGCTGCGCAAGGGCTTCGGCGGATCGATGATCGACTATTTCCCGTTCGGGATCGACGGCTTCCACCTTTCGACCGGCGGGCGGATGACCAATCGCCTGTCCTCGCCGTTCCACGACCAGCTGCTCTACGCGCCGCGCGGCGGTGGCCTGCGCTCCAGTCGCCGCCTCACCCCCGCGATGACGATGGGCTATAGCCGCCAGCTCCAGCACGGGCTGACGATGGGGGTCGAGGGCGGCATGGTGATGGGGCATCTCGACAGCGCCTACTATAGCGCCCTGCGCGCCCCCCGCTCCAACCGGCTGGGCGAGGGTGGTCGCAACACCAGCAACCCGGTCGCGCGCATGACGGTGGCGTACAGCTTCTAGGCGGAGCCACGCGCGCTGTGGGCGCGTTGGGGGGCGATGATCTGGTCCGCCCCGCGCCTGCTCGACCGGCTGATGGCCGCCTCGCTCGTCGAGCCGGGCGCGAGCTTCGCCGAGCCGGCGGGGGAACCGGGACTGGTCGGCGCGGACTCTGTGTCCTGGCGCGTGTTCCGCAATCCGGTGACGATGTATATCGGCGGCGTCGCGGCCGTGCTGCTCGAGCTGGGCGAGCCGCGCGTCCGGCATGGCGTGTGGGACCATAGCAGCTTCCGGCGCGACCCCGCGCGGCGGCTGCGGCGCACCGGGCAGGCGGCGATGGTCACCGTGTACGGCGCTCGCTCGTCGTTCGAGGCGCTGGCGGCGCGGGTGGCGAAGCTACACGAACGGGTAAGGGGGGCGACGCCGGCGGGCGAAGCCTATGCGGCGAGCGACCCCGAGCTGCTCCGCTGGGTGCAGGCGACCGCGTCTTGGGCGTTCGTGGAGGCGTACCGGACCTGGGCGCGACCGCTCTCCGATGCTGCGGTGGACCGTTACTATGCCGAGGGCGCGCCGGGGGCGGCGATGTATGGCGTGGTGGGGCCGCCGGGCGACGCGGCGGCGATGCAGAGGCTGTTCGCGGCGATGACGCCGAGGCTGGAGCCGTCGCCGATCCTGCACGAGCTGCTCTCTATCCTGCGCCGGGCGGCAATCCTGCCATTGCCGCTCCGTCCGCTGCAATGGACGTTGGTCGCGGCGGCGATCGAGCTGCTCCCGCCCGAGCTGCGGGCGCGGTTGGGCCTCACGCGCGAACGACTGCCGAGCGCCCCCGAGCGGGTGCTCCTGCGCGCAATGGCGCGGGCAAGTGAGGTGACGCACTGGCCGTCCGCGCCGTATGCGCAAGCGTCGCGGCGGTTGGGGTTGGCAGGAGACTATGTGCTGCGGAGAGCAAACTGATCCTCCCCGCGATGCGGAGAGGGGGACCGCTCGCATGAGCGAGTGGTGGAGGGGGTCTGGCCGGGTACGCGCTCCCAGTTTCGGGTCGGATCGTCCGCGGACGATCCTCGCCCATGCGGGGCATGGGCGACCCGGAACTCCCCTCCACCATGTTTCGCATGGTCCCCCTTCCCGTAAACGGGGAGGATCAGGCCAGTCTCAGCGCCACGTCGTTCATGAACCGCACGTCGTCGCCGTCCGCCAGCCGCGCCGCCTCCGCCGCAATCGCGCCGAGCAGGTCGGAGAGCGGGTCGATCTCCACCTTGGCGAAGTTGCCGAGCACGTGACCGGTAACGCGGTCCTTGTGCCCCGGATGGCCGATGCCGAGCCGCACGCGGCGGAATTCGGGGCCGAGATGCTGGTCGATCGAGCGCAGGCCGTTATGCCCCGCCGTGCCGCCGCCGCGCTTCACCTTGACCTTGACCTTGAACGGCGCGAGGTCGAGCTCGTCATGGAACACGGTCAGCGCGTCGAGGTCGAGCTTGTAGAAGCGCAGCGCCTCCGCGACCGAGCGACCGCTGTCGTTCATGAACGTCGCGGGCTTGAGCAGGAGGAGCTTGTGTGCGCCGATGCGGCCTTCCTGCGTCCAGCCCTGGAATTGCTTCTTGGGCGGGGCGAAGCCGTGGACTTCAGCGATCGAGTCTACGGCCATGAAGCCGATGTTATGCCGCTGCATCGCATATTGCGCGCCCGGATTGCCGAGACCGACCCAGAGCTGCACGCGAGAGACTCCGTGGTAAGTAACGCGATAACCCGCATCCGTCACCCCGGACTTGTTCCGGGGTCCAGCGGTGTACGAGCCCTACAAGCGGTAAGTGCGTACAACGCTGGACCCCGGCACGAGGCCGGGGTGACGGTAGCGCGGGCAGGTCGGTCGGAACCGCCCCACCCACGAGCCTACTCGTTCGCGCGGCCTGCGTCGTTGCCGCCGGTTTCGCCACGATCGGCCTGTTCGTCCGGGCTCGCCTCGATGGTGGCGACATCCGCCGCCTCGTCCGCCGCTGTCGCGATCGTCGGGGTGGAGATGGTCGCGATGGTGAAGTCGCGATCTTCGGTCGCCGGGTGCGCGCCCGCGGGGAGCGTCACGCTGGAGATATGAATCGACTCGCCCACGCCGCGCCCGGCGAGCGAAACGGTGATCTCCGCCGGGATCTCGGCGGCGTCGACGACCAGTTCGATCTCGTGGCGAACGATGTTGAGCACGCCGCCGGCCTCCGCGAAGGGCGCGTCCTCGGCGTCGGTGAACACCACCGGCACCGCGACCGTCACAGTCGAATGCTCGCCGATGCGCAGGAAGTCGACATGCACCGGGCGCTCGGTGACGGGGTCAAACGCGACGTCCTTGGGCAGCGTGCGCTGGCCCGCGACGGTCACCACCGTGGTCATGAAATGCCCGGTCGCGAGCGCTTGGCGAAGCGCCTTTTCTTCGAGGTGGATGGACGTGGGTTCGCGGTTCTGGCCGTAGATCACGGCGGGGACGCGGCCTTGACGACGCAGCGCACGGGAGGCTCCCTTGCCAACCCGGTCACGCGTCTCGGCCGCGAGCGTCAACTGGTCGCTCATGCGGTGTTCCTTATAGACGGGACTGATCCGCCGCACGCCTCCAGGGATGACCATGCGTCGGAAGCAGGCGCGGATAGCGGGGTTGCGACCGAACCGCAACCCGATCCTCCCCGTTCACGGGGAGGGGGACCGCGACGCGAAGCGGCGTGGTGGAGGGGAGTTCCGGGTCGCCCATGCCCCGCATGGGCGAGGATCGTCCGGGGGACGATCCGACCCGGCACTGGAAGTGCGCGCCCGGCCCGCCTCCTCCACCACCGACCTGTGGTTGGCGGTCCCCCTCCCCGTGAATGGGGAGAATTAGTAGTTGACCCGCACCGCCCGCAAGCCGCGCCGCGCCAGCTGGCGCTGTACGCTCTCCGGCCCCGCAAGGTGCCCCGCGCCGACCGCAATGAACACCACGCCGGGCGTCCGCATCCGGTTGGCGATCCACCCCGCCCAGCGCTTGTTGCGGTCGACCAGCAGCGTTTTCGCCACCTCCGGCGAGTCCTTCAGGCTTTCGTTGAGGTCAGCGGCGAGCTTGTCCGGCTGGCCGTGCGCCCATTCGTCGACCATGGTCGCCATCTGCGGCCCCACCTTGGGCAGCTCGTCGAGCGTGGAGGTCAGGAAGCTGATCTGCGCCTTCGGGCTCAGCGCGCTGAAATAGCCGAGCTGTTGCTCCGCTGTTTCCAGCCCGATCACCGGCTTGTTCTGCTGCTGCGCGGCGGCGGTGATGATCTGCTCGGGCCCGTTGGCGGGATCATAGCCGAGCTTGACCAGCGGCAGGATCGACAGGTTGGTCGCCGCGAACCAGGGCTGCGTCCGGTCGAACGCGGTCGCGGGCAGGCCGAGGTTGGCAAGCGCGTCCGCATATTGCTTGCGCTTGGCGGGGGGCAGCCGTTCGGTCAGCGTCGGGCCGTTCGGCATCGCGGCATCGGCGGCGACGATGCTCTGCATCTTGGCGGGGTCGGGCATCACCAGTTCGAGCACCACCTGCTGCGACTGGTCGAACGCCTTCTTCACCGCCTCGTCGAACCAGCTGAGCCCGGGCTTGAGGACATGGATGGTGCCGAACAGGTACACCGTCGTGTCGCGGTCCCGAAC
>CAXTTU010000113.1:0-9471 GCA_964247225.1 uncultured Sphingomonas sp.
TCGGTCATGTCGGTCATCCTTGAGGAACTGCGGTGGTGAGCTGGAGCGCGTGGAGCTCCCCGCCCATCCGCCCGCCCAGCGCGGCGTACACCGCCTGATGCTGGCGGACGCGCGGCAGGCCGCGAAAGGTGGCGCTCACGACGCGAGCGGCGTAATGGTCGCCGTCGCCCGCGAGGTCGGTGATCTCGACGGTCGCGTCGGGGATGCCGGCGCGGATCAGTGTCTCGATCTCGTCGGCGCGCATGGCCATCAGCGGGGCTCGATCAGCTGGCGGCGCGCTTCGACCATCTGCTCGTCGAGCGCGCGGCGGACATCGGCCTCCTCGGCATGGACCTCGGCGGCGAGCAGGTCGCCATGCACCTTGCGTACCACATCCTCGTCGCCCGCTTCCTCGAACTCGGCCTGCACCACCGCCTTGCAATAGGCATCGGTCTCTTCGGGGGTGAGCCGCATCTGCTTGGCGGCCCATTGCCCGACCAGCCGGTTGCGCCGCGCCACGACCCGGAACGCCATCTCCTCGTCATGCGCGTACATCGCCTCGAACGCGCGTTCCCGGTCGTCAAAGGTGGTCATGCGGGCTCCCGGCGGATCGTTACGCCGGTGGAGATAAGACGCCCCCACGCCGTGCGCAACGCCGCTCAGTCGAGCGCCGCCTCGCGCAATTTCGCGGTCCCGGCGACACGCTGACGCTTCAGCTCCGCCTTCAGCCGCGCGGGATCGGGCGCCCAGATGAAGCCGAAACTAACCCCGCCCTCCTTGCCGATTGTCGCGTGGTGGAGCCGGTGCGCCTGCACCAGCCGCTTGGCATAGCCGCGCTTGGGCACCCAGCGAAACCAGCGGCCGTGGACGAGCCCGTCATGCACGGCGGTATAGATCGCGCCATAGATGGTGATCCCCCACGCGACCCACCACAACACCGGCGCGACGGTCAGGCCCAGCGCGAACAGCCCCATCACCCCGATGCCGAACACCACGGCGTAGAGGTCGTTGCGCTCCAGCACCCGGTCGTGCGGCTCGTGATGGTCGCGATGCCACGCCCAGCCGAACCCGTGCATGATCCAGCGGTGCGCGGCCCAGGCGAACAGCTCCATCCCCGCCACCGCCGCTATCACGATCGCCAGTTTCTCCCACGCAGCCATGGTTTCAGCGTCCCTCAGCCGCGCGCGCCCGGCGACGCGCGGGCAGCCCCCACCAGGGGACGTTCGGCGACAGGTGATGCTCATGATGATAGCCGAAATGGAAGCAGCTGGCGAGGCTGGCGAGCGTGCCGAACGTCTCGGTGCGCGCGTTGTGATGGTCGGCGAACCCCGCGCCGTCATGCCGGTGCGGGCGATAGGTGCCGAAATAGAAGAGCTGCACCGATGAGGCGATCGCGGGCAAGCCATAGAGCAGGACGATGTTGGCGAGCGGCACGCCGATCAGCGCGTAGAACGCCACGGCGCTGGACACGAACAGCGCCGAGCGCCAGCCGAAATAGCGCAGGAGGAAGGTCAGGTACCAGCGCCAGAAGTGCGAGGGGTGTGCGGCGTCGAAGTCCGGATCGTCCGCGCTCCCCGGCGCGCGGTGGTGCTCAAAATGCGCGTCGCGCAGCTTGCGCCAGCCGAAGCCCGCATAGAGCATCAGCACGCCCGCACCGACGCGAGCGTTGACGCGCGGGCGACCGGGCGCGAGCGAGCCGTGCATCGCATCGTGCGCGACGATGAACATCCCCACCGACAGCCAGCACTGCACCGCCGCGATCGGCAGCGCGAGCGGCCACGTCGCCGCCGTGAACCGGAACGCGAACATCGCGAACAGGTGCAGCGCCACCCACGCCGCCCCGATCGCCAACGCGAGCGACACGCCGATCCGGGCCTGGCGAAAGGAGTTCGTGCTGGTCAAATCGCTTCGCTCAACGCCCGCCGTGCGACGAAGGGGGCATCCCCGTCGACCGGCCTCTAGCCGCAAGGTTGGCAGGCGGGAAGACTTCGGTTAACGCGCGCCCACAAATGGTCGCCCGCACACTGTATGAGAAGATCTGGGACGCGCACGTCGTCGAGCGGCGCGAGGACGGGACGTGCCTGGTCTATATCGACCGCCACCTCGTCCATGAGGTGACGAGCCCGCAGGCGTTCGAGGGACTGCGCGCCGCCGGTCGCCCGGTCCGCCGTCCCGAGCTGACGCTCGCCGTCCCCGACCACAACCTCCCCACCACGGCGCGGGTCGATGCGAACGGGCGCGAGCTGCCGATTGCGGACCGGGAGAGCGCGGAGCAGCTCGGCGCGCTCCGCCGCAACGTGCGTGAGTTCGGCGTGCCCTATATCGACGCGCTCGCCGCCGAGCAGGGGATCGTCCATGTCGTCGGGCCCGAGCTCGGCTTCACGCTGCCGGGCACGACGATGGTATGCGGCGACAGCCACACCAGCGCGCACGGGGCGTTGGGCGCGCTCGCCTTTGGGATTGGCACCAGCGAGGTCGAGCATGTGCTGGCCACCCAGACGCTGTTGCTCCAGCCCTCGCGGACGATGGAGGTGCGCGTCGACGGCGCGCTCGGCTTCGGCGTGTCGGCCAAGGACGTGGTGCTGACGATCATCGGGCGGCTCGGCGCGTCGGGCGGCACGGGGCATGTGATCGAGTTCACCGGCCAGGTGATCCGTTCGCTGTCGGTCGAGGGGCGGCTGACCGTCGCCAATATGAGCATCGAGGCGGGCGCGCGCGCCGGGCTGGTCGCGCCGGACGAGACGACCTTCGCGTACCTGAAGGGGCGGTCGATGGCTCCGACCGGGGCGGCGTGGGACGAGGCGGTCGCGTGGTGGCGGACGCTGCCCAGCGACGCGGGCGCGCGGTACGACCGGACGGTGATGCTCCACGCGAGCGACATCGCCCCTGCCCTCACCTGGGGCACCAGCCCGGAGGATGTGGTCTCGATCACAGGTGCAGTGCCCGAGCCCGACAGCTTCGCCGATCCCGCGAAGCAGGCCGCCGCGCGCAAGTCGCTAGACTATATGGGTCTCACCCCCGGCACGCGGATGCAGGACGTCCCCGTGCAGCACGTCTTCATCGGCAGCTGCACCAACAGCCGCATCGAGGATTTGCGCGCCGCCGCCGCGGTCGCGACCGGTCGGCATGTCGCCGACGGCGTGCGCGCGCTGGTGGTGCCGGGCTCCGGGCTGGTCAAGCGGCAGGCGGAGGCGGAGGGGCTTCACCGCATCTTCACCGAGGCCGGGTTCGAGTGGCGCGAGCCGGGCTGCTCGATGTGCCTGGCGATGAACCCGGACAAGGTGCCGCCGGGCGAGCGCTGCGCGTCGACGAGCAACCGCAATTTCGTCGGGCGGCAGGGCCCGGGCGCGCGCACGCACCTCGTCAGCCCCGCGATGGCGGCGGCGGCGGCGGTGACGGGACGGCTCGCCGATGTGCGCGAGTTGATGGGATAATAAGGGAGAGTCTGATGCAAAAGGTGTTGGCATTGTTGGTGGCGGGCTCGGTGGTGAGCGGGCTCGCGGCCTATGCGGCGGTGGCGAAGCCGGCGGTTGCGCAAGTAGCCCGGGCTCGTTAGCCTCCCAGCCGTCCGTCGTTGCGGGCGCGACAGGGGGAGAGCGGCCGATGCCTCACACGGTATTCAAGGGCAGTCACGGCATTGTCGTTCGCGAGTTGCAGGGCAACCTCGCGCGGAGCGGCGTGCCGATCAAGATCGACGGGGTGTTCGGTCCGGAGACGGAGGCCGCGGTGCGCCGCTTCCAGACGGGTGCGCACCTGCCCGCCGACGGCGTCGTGGGCGCGCGTACCTGGGCCGCGCTGCACGGTGCGCCCGCCACGCCGCGCCGCGCGGCCGACCGCGCACCGATGCACGACTCGATGGTGGAACGCGTGCTCAAGGATGTCGGGCAGTGGTGGGACGGCGTGACCGCCCCCGCCGCAACCGCGTCCGCGTCGGCACCATCCACCCGCCCCGCATCGGTCGCGCCCAGAGCCGCCGCGAGCACCCCCCGCGCGGCACCTAGCGCTTCCAGCGCGCCCGCCGGCGCACCCCACCTCGCGACCTTCACCGACTCGTCGCGCTATCAGCGGATTCGGTTTGACGGCTATGAAGGCCGCGGCTGGGTGGTGAAGGGATTTGAGGAGCTTAGGGGTAAGCAGATACACGAGATTGGCGGGGGCCGTTTTGCGATTAACCCGGTCGGCGCAAGTCCTTTATTTCATAACAACGAGTGTGTGGCGCTTGTAAAATATTTCGGCCTGCCCGCGACATCTACTTGGCGTCGAGGACCGCAGGTTTGCGATTTTGCACCGGGGACCTTGCCGGTTGGAACGGTGGTAGCAACGCTTCGAGACGGAGCTTATCATAGCGATTACTCCGGTCGTTCGCATGTCGGCATCTATATATCGCATGATGATCACGCATCTTGGTCGGCATCTTCACGTCCGAATGCGGGAGTTCAGCTGTTTGAGCAATGGAACAAAGCGATCATAGGTAAGCATCCGATCAAACGGTATGCGGTGAACGCTGATGCAATTGGTAACAAGGCCAGAAAAGCGTGGCGGGACGGGAGTGGGCAACTGCACACGCGACGTGTTTCCTGGACCGCTGATGGTGAGGAGTACTATGTGGTGATGACGAAATGAGGCGAACTGCTTTAGCCGCCCAACTCGCGATAGTTGTCGCTCCGTTGAACGCATCCGCAAAGCCGCCGACCGTGGTGGCAAACCGCTCACAAGTGCTGGCGCGTTGTCCTACCGCGCTGAAACCGGGAGCGCCGGTCCAAGCCGGTGCGAAGCTTTATGGTCGGGTTCCGGCAGCTGGGGCCTCCTTGTACCGCGCTGCGATCGCGACCGAATCAGCAGCGACGGTCGATCCCAGCCAAGGCTTCAACGAGCAGGAGTTTGACGAGGACGATAACGCCTCGACGTTCACCGCGAGTTTCGATCGGCTCACCCCGCGACCGCTCTCACTCGTATGCTATTACGGGGTGTCGCAATCCCGGCTAGGCGGAGCCGCCGCATTGCTGATCCCGCTGCCTGCGTCGGGCGGTGGGCGTTGTCGCTTCGGCAACACCGCTCGCCCGCACACGATGGTCTGTACGGGCCGCTGATGCGTTGGGCGCTGCCTATTGTAAGCGTGGTGCTGGGGACGTGGCCGGCCGTCATGGCATCGCCGCCGCGCGCGCGACCGGTGTTGGCGGGTTGTGGTCCTGTCCTGAAGCCGGGCGCACCGCTTCCGACCGGAGCTAAGCTGATTGGACGGCTTCCGGTTGGAGGTCTGCCCCTGATCTCTGCCGAGATGACCAACGACGCGCCGCAGGCCGCCAATCCAGAAAAAGGGCTGAGTGAGATAGAGCCCGACGACGGTTTGGCCACAGCGACCGTGACCGTGTTTGACAAATCCGACCCTCGTCCGCTCTCCGTCGCGTGCGGCTATGGCGTGAGGAAGACACCTCCGTTCGCGCAAGCGTTTTTGATCATACCCATACCGGATCGCGCCAGCGGCGAATGTCGGTTCAGCGCCGTGCGCGCCTCGCAAGTGATGGTCTGCACAAGCCGCTGAGCCACCCGCATTGCGGCCATCGGACGGTCGTTGCATAGCACGGTCGTCCCGGTCGGAGCCTCCCCATGACCCCCGTCACCATCGTATCCGGCACCGCCTACCCCTGGGGCGCGAAGAACGTCGATACCGACGTGATCATTCCCGCGCGCTGGCTCAAGACGATTACGCGCGCGGGGCTCGGGCGGGGGGCTTTCGAGAGCGTGCGCGCGCAGCCGGGCAACATCTTCGACGACCCCGCCTATGCAGGCGCACCGATCCTGATCGCGGGCGACAATTTCGGCTGCGGGTCTAGCCGTGAGCATGCCGCCTGGGCGCTCGCCGACATGGGGGTGCGCGCGGTGATCGCACCGTCGTTCAGCGACATCTTCTCGGGCAATGCGGTCAAGAACGGCATCGTGCCCGTTGTCCTGCCACAAGCGGCGGTGGACCGGCTGCTCGAGGCGGCGCGCGACCAGCCGGTGACGGTGGACCTCGAGACGATGACCGTCACCACGCCCTATCAGGACCGCTTCACGTTCGCGCTCGACCCGTTCCGCCGCCGCTGCCTGATGGAAGGGCTGGACGAGATCGGGCTGACGCTGGCAAGGGACGCGGCGATCACGGGCTATGAAGCGGCGACGGTCGAGCGCCGCCCCTGGATCGCCGGGAGGACTTATGCGGGCATTGCTGTCGAGGACGCCCGGCGGGCCTGACACGCTGGAGCTGGGCGAGCTGCCCACACCCGCAGCGGGCCCGGGCGAGCTGCTGATCGCGGTCAAGGCGTGTTCGATCAACTACCCCGACGTCCTCATCATCGAGGACAAATACCAGTTCAAGCCACCCCGCCCCTTCGCGCCCGGGAGCGAGGTGTCGGGTGTGGTGGAGGCGGTCGGCGAGGGCGTGACCGGCTGGGCACCCGGCGACCGTGTAATCGCGATGACGGGCAGCGGCGGGCTCGTCGAGCGGGTGGCGGTCGCCGCCGACAAGGCGTTCCGCCTTCCCGAAGGGCGCAGCTTCGAGGAGGGCGCGTCCTTGCTCCTCACTTATGCGACGACGATCCATGCGCTGCTCGACCGCGGCGGGCTGAGCGCGGGGCAGACCTTGCTCGTGCTCGGCGCGGCGGGCGGCGTGGGCTTGGCGGCGGTAGAGCTCGGCAAGGCGTTCGGCGCGCGGGTCGTCGCGGCGGTGTCGTCCGAAGCCAAGGCGGAGGCCGCGCGCGCGTCAGGCGCGGACGAGGTGCTGATCTACGCGCGCGCGCCGTTCGACCGCAATGCGTCCAAGGCGCTGGCGGATCAGTTCAAGGCGGCGTGCGGCAGCGCGGGCGCGGACGTGATCTATGACCCCGTCGGCGGCGACTATGCCAAGCCCGCGCTCCGCTCGATCGCGTGGGAGGGGCGCTATCTGGTGGTCGGCTTCCCGGCGGGTATCCCGAAATTACCGCTCAACCTGACGCTGCTGAAATCGTGCGACGTATGCGGCGTGTTCTGGGGCGCGTTCGCCGCTCGCGACCCGGCGGCGAACCGCGCCCATGTGGACCAGCTGTTTCGGCTATGGGCGGAGGGGAAGATAGCTCCGCGCGTGACGGAGGTGTTCCCGTTCGAGCGTGGCGGCGACGCGATCGCCAAGATGGCGGCACGCGACGCGATCGGGAAGCTGGTAGTGCGGGTGGCGGCGTAGCTTTACGCTTTGGATTTGTAGGTTCCGCCTAACCCTTCGTCACCCCGGCCTTGTGCCGGGGTCCAACCCTCCCCGCTTGCTTACGTCCTGAGTGGTCGCACGGACCAGCAAGCTCGTGGCGTCACTTGTCACTATCGCCCTCCGACGAGAAGCACGCGGGCACCGTTAGACCCCGGCACAAGGCCGGGGTGACGAATGAAGGCCCTTAGCTGTCGTAAGCTGCCGTCGTCTTCGCCCGCACCTCGTCCCCGCTCACCCCCGGCGCGGTCTCCAGCAGGCGGAACGGCGCGGCGTGATCCGGCCGCGCGAACACCGCGAGATCGGTGACGATCATGTCCACCACATTCCGCCCCGTCAGCGGCAAGGTACAGGCCGGAATGAATTTCGGCGAGCCGTCCTTCGACACGTGCTCCATCACGACAATGATCTTCTTGACCCCCGCGACCAGATCCATCGCGCCGCCCATGCCCTTGATCATCTTGCCCGGGATCATCCAGTTGGCGATGTCGCCGCCTTCGCTCACCTCCATCGCGCCCAGCACCGTCAGGTCGATGTGCCCGCCGCGGATCATCGCGAAGCTGTCCGCGCTGGAGAAATACACCGACTGCGGCAGCTCGCTGATCGTCTGCTTGCCCGCATTGATGAGGTCGGGGTCCTCCTCGCCCTCATACGGGAACGGGCCGATGCCGAGCATCCCGTTCTCCGACTGGAGCGTCACCGTCACCCCGTCGGGAATGTGGTTCGCGACCAGGGTCGGGATGCCGATGCCGAGATTGACGTAGAAGCCGTCCTTCAGCTCGCGCGCGGCGCGCGCGGCCATGTCGTCTCTCGTCCAGGGCATCAGTTCACTTTCCTTGGGGGCACGAACTCGATAACGCCGTCGGCGGAGCGCGTCGGGGTCACGTCGGACGGCTGGTCGGTCGGCATCGCGCGCTCGGTGTCGAGCCCTTCCCAGATGCGCGCCAGCGCCTCGGCCTCGGGGATGTTCACCGCCTTGGCATAGGCCTTGGCCCCGTTGCGGACGCAATCGACCAGCGCCATCCCGAACGCGAACGGATCGGGACCGAGCGGCACCGGATTGATGAAACACGTCACCGGCCCCTCGTCCGCCGCCCACACGCGCAGGAACTCGCGCGCGCCGCCGATCATCCCGGCATAGCGGGTCAGGTCGATCGGGATCGGCTTGCTGGTCGGCTTCACGCAGTCGCTCGCTGCCGCACGGTGCGGAACTCGATGCGCTTATTATAGGGTGCGCCGACGATCATGCGCTTGACGTAGATGCCGGGCAGGTGGATCTGATCGGGATCGAGCGTGCCGGTCGGCACCACCTCCTCCACTTCGGCGACGCAGATGCGCGCGGCGGTCGCCATCGGCTGGTTAAAGTTGCGCGCGGTCTTGCGGAAGATGAGGTTGCCGCTCTCGTCGGCCTTCCAGCCCTTGATGATCGCCAGGTCCGCGCGGATGCCGCGTTCGAGGATGTAATCCTCGCCATCGAAGCTCTTCACCTCCTTGCCCTCGGCGACCAGCGTGCCGACGCCGGTCTTGGTGTAGAAGCCGGGGATGCCCGCTCCCCCCGCCCGGCACCGCTCGGCGAGCGTCCCCTGCGGGCAGAACTCCACCTCCAGCTCGCCCGACAGATACTGCCGTTCGAACTCCTTGTTCTCGCCGACATAGGAGGAGATCATCTTCTTGACCTGATGCGTGCGGAGCAGCTTGCCGAGCCCCTCGCCGTCGATGCCGGCATTGTTGCTGGCGATCGTCAGCCCGGTGACGCCCGCATCGCGGATCGCGTCGATCAACCGCTCGGGAATGCCGCACAGGCCGAACCCGCCCGCCACGAGCGTCATGCCATCATGGAGCAGGCCGTCGAGCGCGGCGGCGGCGTCGGGGTAGAGCTTGTTCATGGCGCGAAGGCTTACGGCGCGCGCGCGGCGGTGGTCAATATGCGAGGGCCAGCCCCGGGCGCGGCCAGCGGCAACTCACCAGCCGCCCGCTGCCCGACAAAGTGATAAACGCCATCCGCCGGTCCGCGCCGCCCCAGCAGATGTTGGTGGTGAACGGGTCGGGCGTCGGCACGAACTCGACCGGCTCGCCCGTGGGCGAGACAACGGTGATCCCGCTCTCGCCGATGGTGGCGACGCAGATGTTACCGCCTTCCTCGACGCCCAGCGAATCGAACCATTTGAACCCCGCCGGGCGGTGGAGCGGGATGGCGGGGCCGCCCGGGCCTGCGCCCTGATCGACCTCGCCGGGCGCGGTGATGCGAAAGGCCTGCAGGCGGCAGGTGAAGGTCT